>DAWCEJ010000323.1:0-11883 GCA_052274955.1 Collinsella sp. | reverse complement strand
GCTCAGGAGGCCGTCAAGAACGCCGCTGAGCGCGCCAACATGCCTTATATTAACCAGCGTTGGCTCGGCGGCATGCTGACCAACTTCGTCACCATCCGCTCCCGCATCAACCGCATGGAGGAGCTCGAGGCCATGGTCGAGGACGGTCGCATGGCTGTTCTGCCCAAGAAGGAGCAGGCTGTTCTCGGTAAGGAGCTCACCAAGCTCCAGACCAACCTCGGTGGCGCCCGCGACATGAGGGGTCTGCCCCAGGCTCTCTTCGTCATCGACACCAAGCGCGAGGAGAACGCCATCAAGGAGGCCCAGCGCCTGAACATCCCCGTCGTCGCCCTGATCGACACCAACTCCGATCCCGACGAGGTCGAGTACGGCATCCCCTGCAACGATGACGCTATCTCCGCTGTCACCCTTATGTGCGAGCTCATGGCTGACGCCTGCCTCGCTGGCTCCGGCAAGGAGCAGGTCTCCGAGGCCGAGATGGCCGCTGAGCCCAAGGCCGAGTAAATCAGTCTTAGTTAATTCTTTTTCATCTCTTTGAAAGGAACCACAATGGCCCAGATTACCGCCGCTATGGTCAAGCAGCTCCGCGAGATGACCGACTCCCCGATGATGGAGTGCAAGAAGGCTCTCGTCGAGGCTGACGGCGACATGGACGCCGCTGTCGACGTTCTGCGCAAGAACGGCCTTGCCAAGGCTGCCAAGAAGGCTGGCCGTGAGACCAACGAGGGCGCTGTCGCCGCGTTCGTCTCCGAGGATGGCAAGACCGGCGCTCTGCTCGAGCTCTCCTGCGAGACCGACTTCGTTGGCTCCAACGCCAAGTTCACCGGCTTTGCTTCCAAGGTCGCTGAGGTTGTCGCTACCACCGAGCCTGCTGACGTCGACGCTCTGCTCGAGAAGCCGATGGGCGAGGAGACCGTTTCCTCCGAGCTCACCGAGATGATTCACATCATGGGCGAGAACATGAAGATCTCCCGCTTCGCCGCCCGCAAGGCCGAGAACGGCGCTCTCGCTTCTTACATCCACATGGGTGGTAAGATCGGCGTCCTCGTCGAGTTTGCTTTCGAGAATGCCGAGACTGCTCAGGCTGAGTCCTTCAAGGCCTTCGCTCACGACGTTGCCCTTCAGGTTGCCGCCGTCGCCCCGATCTGCGCTACCCGCGATCAGGTTCCGGCCGAGACCGTCGAGCACGAGAAGCAGATCTACATGGCTCAGGCTGCCGAGTCCGGCAAGCCCGAGGCTATCCAGGAGAAGATGGCTGTCGGCCGTCTGGAGAAGTTCTACAAGCAGTCCGTGCTCACCGAGCAGGAGTTCATCAAGGACAGCTCCCTCACCATCAAGAAGTACGCTGAGCAGGTCTCCAAGGAGCTTGGCGACACCATTACCGTCGTTGCCTTCGACCGTCTGGTCCGTGGCGAGTAAATAAGCTCTTGTAGTTGGTAATGAGCAGGCTGTGGGTTTTACTCACAGCCTGCTTTTTCATGGCTCTTATCAGAGCCTTTGATATCATATTGAGAGTCTAATTAAAGGAGGATCGCTTTGTCCGACATCCGATATAAACGCGTGCTTCTTAAGCTTTCCGGCGAAGCACTGATGGGCGATGGCCACTATGGCATCGACCCCAAGGTTACCGACCATCTTGCCAAGCAGGTCAAGGAGCTGCTCGCCGTTGGCCATGAGGTCGGCGTCGTTGTCGGCGGCGGCAATATTTTCCGCGGCATGGCCGGTGCTGCCGGTGGCATGGAGCGTGCTCAGGCCGATTACATGGGTATGCTGGCAACCGTTATGAACGCGCTTGCCCTTCAGGATGCTTTCGAGCATAACGATGTTCCTTGCCGCGTTATGAGCGCTATCCAGATGAACGAGATTTGCGAGCCCTATATTCGTCGTCGCGCCATCAACCACCTGTCCAAGGGCAATGTCGTTATCTTCGCCGCCGGTTCGGGCAATCCGTACTTTACGACTGACACCGCCGCGGCCCTTCGTGCCTGCGAGATCGGTGCGGAGATTCTGATTAAGGCCACCAAGGTCGACGGTATCTACGACAAGGATCCCGTCAAGTGCGCCGATGCCGTCCGCTTTGACAAGATTACCTATCACGAGGTTCTCGTCCGCGGTCTGCAGGTTATGGATTCCACGGCTACGGCACTGTGCCAAGATAACCGTATGCCGATTTTGGTCCTCAACATCGATGGCGAGGACACCGTCAAGCGCGCGCTTTCGGGTGAGCCCGTCGGCACGCTCGTCTATCAGGAGGATTAAGCATGGCAGAGAACATCACCGCCCATATGGACAAGTCGCTCGAGTCCCTCAAGCATAACTTCTCCAAGGTTCGTACCGGCCGCGCCAATGCCAACATTCTGTCCGACATCACCGTCGATTATTACGGTGTTCCCACGCCGGTCACGCAGGTTGCCGCCGTCAAGACCCCCGAGGCCCACATGCTGCTCATCGAGCCGTGGGACAAGGCGCTCATCAATGCTATCGTCAAGGCCATCGGCGCTTCCGATCTGGGTATTACCCCCAACTCCGATGGCACCGTCGTTCGTCTTCCGTTCCCGGCTCCCACTGAGGAGCGCCGTCGCGAGCTCGTCAAGGAGTGCCGCGAGTACGCCGAGCAGGCCAAGGTGTCTATCCGTAACATCCGTCGCGACTTTAACAACAAGCTCGAGCGCGATGAGGAGCTCACCGAGGACGATGTCCGTCGCGAGCAGGCCAAGGTCCAGAAGCACACCGATGAGTATGTCGCCAAGGTCGAGGAGCTTCTGAAGGAAAAAGAAGCCGAGGTCATGGAGATCTAAGGTGCAATACGACGAGCATAAACTGGTCGAGTACTTTGCCGACGCCCCTGTGGGCGTCGGTTTTTCCGACCTTGACCTCAATAACATTCCGCACCATATCTCGTGCATCATGGACGGCAACGGTCGTTGGGCCACGTCGCGCGGTCTTGCGCGCACTGAGGGTCACAAGGCGGGTATCGTCTCCCTTCGCGAGATCATTACCGCCTGCGTGCGCCTGGGCGTCGACGTGCTTTCTGCCTATGCGTTTTCTACCGAAAACTGGAACCGTCCGCAGCATGAGGTAAACGTCTTGATGCATCTGTTTGCCAAGACGTTTATCGACGAGCTGCCGCTTCTGAAGCGCGAAAACGTGCGTGTTGTCTTTTTGGGTGACATTTCCGCGCTGCCCAAGAAGACCCGCGACGTTTTTGAACGCGGTCTTGCCGAGTGCGCCGATCACACCGGTATGACGCTGGCGCTTGCCGTCAACTACGGCGCGCGTGCCGAGATTACCCGCGCTGTCCGTCAGATTGCACTCGACGCTGCCGCCGGTAAGATCGATCCTGCCGCAATTGATGACGACATGGTGGCTTCCCATCTCTATACCGCCGGCCTTCCCGATCCTGAGCTTGTGATTCGCACCTCTGGTGAGCTGCGCCTTTCGAACTATCTGCTGTGGCAGGTGGCTTATTCCGAATTCTACGTCACCGATACCTATTGGCCTGACTTTGATCGTTGGGGCCTTGTTGACGCCATTTTGTCCTATCAGGGCCGTGACCGTAGGTTTGGTGGACTGAGCAAGACCGAGGAGGCTTAATCGTGTCCGATCGTCCCAAGGCATCTGCTCCCAAGACGCCTGCGCGCAAAGCTGCCGCTGCGGGAGCGCCTGCAGCGAAGAGCGGCACCGGTTCGTGGCTGGCGGGCTTTATTACCCGTGCCGCCGCCGGTATCGTCTACGCCGTTGTCTTTATCCTGTGCCTGGTTTTGGGTATCGTGCCCACGGCCATCTTTGTTTCTGTCATGAGCGGTCTGTGCTGCTATGAGTTTTTCCGTATGACAAGGCTTGATGGCAAGATGGCTAACGAGCGCATGGGTATCGCTGCCGCCGTACTCTTTCCGCTGTCGGCGTTGGGCGATTCGATGTTGCTGAATGCCCTGCTTTTTGCCCTGATGCTCGCTGTGGGCATTTGGTATGTCTGGTCGCCGCGTACCCGCATCTCTGATGTGGCAGTGACGCTCATGGGTCCCATCTACACTGGCTTTATGCTGTCGGCTATCGTGCTGCTGCGCGATGCCGTGCCCGGTTTTGCCGGTGCCCTGCTTTCAGTGGGCGTTTGCGCGTCCCTTTGGGTCTCCGATTCGTTTGCCTACATCGTGGGTAGCCGTATCGGCAAGCACAAGATGGTTCCCAAGATCTCTCCCAAAAAGAGCTGGGAGGGGTTTGCCGGCGGCATCCTGGGCTCGGTTTTGATTTGGCTCATCCTGTGGGCGACGCACTTCTACAAGCTCAGCCTGCCCTATGCGCTGCTGTGCGGCGTGGTCGTGTCCATTCTGGGCGTTATCGGCGACCTTATCGAGTCGCGCATCAAGCGCGGTGTGGGCGTCAAGGATTCCGGCAACCTTATCCCGGGCCACGGCGGAATGCTCGATCGTAGCGATTCGCTTATCTTCGGCTGCATTACCGCGCAGCTGTTGCTGATGATCGGAGGCGTGCTGTAATGTCCTTCCAGACGACGTATGGCCCCGATGGACGCCTTCGCGTTGCCATCCTGGGTTGTACGGGCTCTATCGGCACCCAAGCGCTCGATGTGTGCCGCCAGCATGCCGATCGCCTGCAGGTGACGGCGCTGTCCGTTAACTCCAGTACCTCCGAGCTCGTTGCCGCTGCCCGCGAGTTCTCGGTTCCGGCGGTTGCCGTGGCCGCTGTCGATCATGGCGATGACGCCGTGCTGCAGGAGTTGCCCGAGGGAACGAAGCTCGGCGTTGGCGCGCAGGCGGTTTGCGAGCTCGCGCGTCGCGACGATGTCGACTGCGTGCTTGTCGCTATTGTGGGCGCCGCCGGTCTCGAGGCGAGCCATGCGGCCTTGACCTCGAATAAGCGCCTTGCCCTTGCCAACAAGGAGTCCCTCGTCGTCGGTGGCGACTTGCTTATGCCGTTGGCACAACCGGGCCAGCTTATTCCGGTCGACTCTGAGCATTCCGCCATCTACCAGTGCTATCTGGGGGAGAACCCGCGCGAGGCCCACTGCATTTGGCTCACCTGCTCGGGCGGTCCGTTCTTTGGCCGCACGCGCGACGAGCTCGATCGCGTGACGCGTGCCGATGCCCTCGCGCATCCCACGTGGGCCATGGGTGCCAAGATCACCATTGACTCCGCCACCCTCATGAACAAGGGCCTGGAGCGCATTGAGGCCATGCATCTGTTTAACTGCGACCTCGATTTCATTAACGTGGTCGTGCAGCGTCAGTCCAAGATTCACTCTATGGTCGAGTTCGCCGACGGCTCCGTGATGGCGCATCTCGGTGCATCCGACATGCGTATTCCCATCCAGTTCGCGTTCTCGTATCCCGAGCGTTGGGATACCCCGGCGCCTCGTATCGATTTCCGCGAGCTGGGGCAGCTCACGTTTGATGCTGCCGACATGGATACCTTCCGCTGTCTGGCACTGGCCGAGCGTGCCGGCAAGACGGGTGGCACCATGCCGTGCGTGCTCAATGCCGCCAACGAGGTTGCCGTCGATGCCTTCCTGCACGATGGCTGCAGCTTTACCGATATCGATCGCATTGTGGAATCCTGCATGGACGCCCACGATATGCAGGCGGTCGATTCGTTTGAGCAGCTTCGCGACATCGATGCGTGGGCGCGTGAAAAGGCTGCGCAGGTGCTCGCCGCAACCCGTTCCTAACCCATAAGGATTGCTTTTTCGTTTTATGGATACTGTTCTGAGCGTTCTCTCATCGGTCTTTTGGGGCCTGCTGATGCTTTCCGTCCTCGTGTTTTTGCACGAGGGCGGCCACTTTTTGGCGGCGCGTGCCTGCGGCGTCCGTGTGACCGAGTTCTTTTTGGGTCTGCCGTGCCGCTTTGACATCCATTACACGTCGCGTCGCATTGGAACCAAGTTTGGCGTGACCCCGCTGCTGCTGGGTGGCTACGCTGCCATCTGCGGTATGGATCCGACCGATGTTTCGTGCGCCGATCGCGTGCTCGCGGCTATCTATCGTCATGGTCGCGTGACCGTGGCCGACCTTGCTGTCGAGCTCGAGCTTTCCGAGGAGGATGTGCTCGAGGCATGCGCCCTTTTGCTGGGCTGGGGCTCCATCGCGCCCTGGTATGAGGAAGGGGAGAAGCCCTCGTCGAGCTACTATCCCACCAAGTACCAGACCCTGCCGCGTGACGCGGCGGGCTATACCACCTTTGATGGCCGCCGGTTCGATCGCGAACAGGCGACTGCCGAGGGCGATGTGTGGGAACTGCCGTGCAGCGAGGCTGAGTTCCTCGCGCAGGAGCGTTCGCATACCTATCTTGGCCAAGGCTTTCTCAAACGTGCTTTTATGTTGCTTGCCGGTATCCTTGTCAATATCCTGACGGGCTTTTTGCTTCTTATGAGCATCTATTCCATCGCGGGCGTCACCGTGCCGGTGGATACCAACGTGATCGGTCAGGTCGACGAGGGCTCCATTGCCGCCAAGGCGGGCATCGAGGCTGGTGACGCGATTCTCTCGGTCGACGGTACATCCTGCTCCACCTGGATGGATGTTTATGATGCCATCGGCAACGCTGCCGGTAAGGGCGATATCGCTATTGAGTACGAACGGGACGGCGAGCAGCTTTCGACTACGGTCGCGCTCAAAGAGGATGAGCGACTGGGCGTGTATGCTTCGACCCGTGTGGCGCACTTGGACCCCATCACGTCGGCACGCCTGTCCTTCTCCTATGTCGTGCAGACGGCGGAGGGTGTGATGCGCTTACTGCAGCCTCAGCATACGATGGAGATTCTCGATCAGTCCACCTCTATTGTGGGCATTAGCGTTATGTCCTCGCAAGCGGCCGCTGCCGGTCCCGCCACGTTCCTTTCGTTTGCTGCGCTTATCTCGTTCTCGTTGGGTTTTATGAACCTGCTTCCTATTCCTCCGCTCGATGGCGGCAAGCTGGTCATCGAGATTATTCAAAAGATCGCCGGTCGCGAGCTGCCGCTCAAGGTCCAGACGATTGTGAGCTATGTGGGCATTGCGCTCTTTGCGTTGCTGTTTGTCTATATGCTTCGTTCCGACATCCTTCGATTTATTCTGTAGGGGAGTGTTTGGATTGTCTTTATCCCATCCTTTGCCGCGCGAGCTGACGCGCCCCGTGCATGTGGGCGGCGTGCAGATCGGTGGCGGCGCGCCGGTGGTGGTCCAGTCCATGACCTGCACCGATACCGCCGATGCCCAAGCAACGCTTGCGCAGGTGCGCGCGTTGGCTCAGGCTGGCTGCGATATCGTGCGCGTGAGCGTGCCCACCGAGGCCGCACTCGAGGGCTTCCGTACCATCTGCTCTGAGTCACCGGTGCCGATTGTGGCCGATATCCACTTTAACCATAAGCTCGCCATTGGCGCCGTTGAGGCCGGTGCGTCCAAACTGCGTATCAATCCTGGTAATATCGGCGATTGGGCGAAGGTCGACGCGGTGATCGATGCCGCGGGTGCTGCCGGCTGCGCGATCCGTATCGGCGTTAATGCCGGTTCGCTTGAGCAAGATATTGCCGAGCGCGATGATCTCACGCAGCCCGAAAAGCTCGTGATGTCGAGTGAGCGCTTCGTCAAGCACTTTGAGGACCGTGGGTTTACCAACATCGTTCTTTCCGCCAAGGCCCATAGCGTACAGACGACGCTTGATACCTATCGCGCCCTGCCGCGTGAGATTCCTCACATTCCGCTCCATCTGGGCGTGACGGAGGCCGGCACTATGCTGCAGGGCACCATCAAGAGCTCTGTGGGCTTGGGTATCCTGCTTTCTGAGGGCATCGGTGACACCATGCGCGTTTCGCTTACGGCCGATCCGGTCGAGGAGCCGCCGGTTGCCTGGGGTATTCTGCAGTCGCTGGGCCTGCGCCGCCGTGGTCCCGAGATTGTCTCGTGTCCCACGTGTGCCCGCTGCCAGGTCAACCTGATTCCCATCGCCGAGGAAGTCACCGAGCGGCTTAAGAACTACGCCGCGCCGCTTTCGATTGCCGTGATGGGCTGTGCCGTTAATGGCCCCGGCGAGGCATCTGATGCCGACTTGGGCGTTGCCTGCGGACGAGGTCAGGGCCTGCTCTTTTCGCACGGCCAGATCATTGGTAAAGTAGCTGAGGATCAAATTGTCGACGCGCTTATGGCCGAGGTCGACAAGCTTATTGAGGAGAAATAAATGACCCGAGCAATGTATATGTCTAAGCTCTATGCGCCGACGCTTAAAGAGGATCCGGCCGACGCCGAGCTTGCAAGCCACCGTCTGCTGCTTCGTGCCGGCATGATCCGTAAGGAGGCCGCCGGTCTGTATTCCTATCTGCCGCTCGCGTGGCGCTCGATCCGTAAGATCGAGAACATCGTGCGCGACGAGATGGACGCCGCCGGCGCCCAGGAGCTCATGATGCCCATTATGGTCGATGCCGAGCTGTGGCGTGAGTCCGGCCGTATCGATGCCTATGGCAAGGAGCTCGTGCGCTTTGATGACCGTCACGGCCGTGAGTTTGTCCTGGGTCCCACGCACGAGGAGACCGTCACGGCCCTGGTGCGCAACGAGCTGCGCTCCTACAAGCAGCTGCCCGTCAATCTGTACCACATCCAGGACAAGTTCCGCGACGAGTTCCGTCCCCGCTTTGGTCTGATGCGCGGCCGCGAGTTCATCATGAAGGACGCCTACAGCTTCTCCGCCACGCAGGAGAGCCTGCAGGAGGAGTACGACAAGATGAAGCAGGCCTATGCCAACATCTGTGAGCGCTGCTACATCAAGGCCCTGCCTGTTGTCGCCGACTCCGGTGAGATCGGTGGCGACACCTCTGTCGAGTACATGGCTCTGGCCGAGGCCGGCGAGGCATCGCGCGTTTACTGCGACGATTGTGGCTTTGCTGCCGACGACGAGGCCGCAAGCACCAAGGTCGTCGTGACTGAGGGGCCCGGCGACGGCACACTCACCAAGGTCGAGACTCCGGGCATGGGTACCATCGAGGCCGTTGCCAAGTTCTTCGGCTTCCCCGAGAACGGCACGCGCAAGTCACTGGCGCTCATTGACGCTGAGGGCAAGCCCGTTGTGGCGATCGTCCCGGGCGATCACGAGCTCAACGACTGCAAGGCTGAGCATCTCTTTGGCAAGGGCTATCGCATGATGACCGACGAGGAGCTCCAGACCTATGGCCTGCACAAGGGCTTTATCGGACCGGTCAACCTGCCCGAGGGCATTCGTCTGGTCTGCGACGAGAGCCTGCGTGAGTCCAAGCAGTGGGCCTGCGGTGCCAACGAGGTCGACTATCACTTTACCGGCGCCTGCCCCGAGCGCGACTTTACCGTCGATGAGTGGGCCGACCTGGTCACCGTCGTCGCCGGCGATCCCTGTCCGCACTGCGGCAAGCCGCTCTCTGCTGCTCGTGGCATCGAGGTCTCCCAGGTCTTCCAGCTGGGCACCAAGTACTCTGAGGCCATGGACGCTACCTTTATGGATGAGGATGGCAAGGAGAAGCCGCTCATCATGGGTTGCTACGGCGTGGGCGTGTCCCGCTCGCTCGCTGCCGTCGTGGAGCAGCACAACGATGAGCATGGCATCGTCTGGCCGGTTTCCGTCGCTCCCTACGAGGTTGCGGTGATTCCGCTCGATCCCAAGAAGGAGGAGTGCGCTACCGTTTGTGAGCAGATTGTTGATGGTCTGTGTGCCGAAGGTATCGAGGTCGTCGTTGACGACCGCGACGAGCGTCCCGGCTTTAAGTTTGCCGATAACGACCTCATGGGCTTCCCGTATCAGGTCGTTCTTGGTAAGCGTGGCCTTAAGAACGGTACCGTGGAGCTCAAGGACCGTGCCACCGGCGAGCGCGAGGATGTGGCGATCGACGAGGTTGTCGCCAAGGTCGCCGAGCTTGTGAAGGCAGCCCGTCGTTAATCGGTGGCATTGCCAATAGCTGTATTACGGGACGGCCCCGCATTTCTCCAGATGGGGGAGATGTGGGGCCGTCTTTTTATCTGGCCGACATGCTCAAACTCTAAAAGGAAAACCCCACAGCCCAAACGAGCTGCGGGGTTTTCCTTTGTGCCTCCGATGCGAATAAATCGCTCAGATATTACTGATAATCGACGACGTCGATCCAGTTCTTAAGGAACTCATCGTTCACGTTGCGCTTACGAGCAAGCTCGGAAGCGGCGACGATGCTCGTCCACTGACGCACGACCTGCATGGGCATGTCGGCGCGGTCGCAGTAGAGCTCCAGGTAGGCCTCGGCCTGATCCTTGCTGTTGAGGGCAAAGAGCAGGTAGGTGGTTGCAACGTCGGCGGCAGGAGAGCCCTGGGTGGCGTGTGCCCAGTCGCACACGTAGAGCTGGCCATCGTCGCCAACGATGACGTTGGAGGGGTTGAAGTCGCCGTGGCAGACCTTGAACTCCTTGGTCATGCCGTCCAGACGCTCCTGAAGGTTGTAGCGCGTGGTGGCATTGAGCTGATCCAGGCTGTCGATCATGCGGGCGAACTTGTCACGCTGACGGTTGAGCAGCGGGGAGGTGTAGCCGTGGATCTCGATCTGGAGGTCGACGAACATCTCGAGGTACTCACCGAAGCGCTGGGGCTCGGCAGTCATCTTCTCGGCAAGGGTGGTGCCCGGGACCCTCTCGGTCACAAGCGCCCAGCCGTTGGCGTTCTCGAGCTGGGAAACCTCGAGGGCCTTGGGGCTGCGGATGCCGCACTCGTTGATGCGGGCAAGATTCAAAGCCTCGTTGAACACGTCGGAGACAGGCTTGGTCTCGTTGAAGACCTTGACGATCTTGTCGCCCAGGTCATAAACGACCTTGTTGCCACGGCGGACGAGCTCGGTCTTGGAATCGGGTAGCAGCATGGTTGCATCCTTTCAACGATGCGATAGAAGCGACGGCGGGGGTGTGTGAAACACCCGTGCACCCCCGCCGTAAAAAACCGCGCTAAAACTAGCAGACGGCGTAGTCCTGGGGCTCGCGGCCGTAGTAGGCGTCCAGGTAGAGCTCCTTAATCTCGCTCATGAGCGGGTAGCGCGGGTTAGCGCCGGTGCACTGGTCGTTGAATGCCTGCTCGGTCATCTCGTCGAGCGTGTCGAGGAAGTACTGCTCGTCGACACCGTAGTCGGCGATAGTCTTCTTGACGCCGATGAAGTCCTTGAGCTCCTCGAGCTTCGTGATGAAGTTCTCGAAGGTCTCCTTGTCGTCCTTGCCCTCGATGCCGCAGTACTTGGCCATCTCGGCGTAGTTGTGCAGCGCGTTGGGGTAAGGATACTGGGAGAAGGTGCCCATCTTGACGGGGGCCTCGGCGGCGTTGTAGCGCATGACGCGGGTCAGGATGACGGCGTTGGCGATGCCGTGGGGCAGGTGATGGAAAGCGCCGAGCTTGTGGGCCATGGAGTGGTTGAGGCCCAGGAAGGCGTTGGCGAAGGCCATACCGGCCATGCAGGAGGCGTTGTGCATCTCCTCGCGGGCGTGCGGGTCCTTGGCGCCGTTCTCGAAGCTGGAGGGCAGGTTCTCAAAGACGAGCTTGGCAGCGCGCTCGGAGAGGCCCTTGGTGTAGTCGGAAGCCATGATGGAGACGTAGGACTCGATGGCGTGGGTCATGACGTCGATGCCGGAGGCAGCGGTCAGGCCGCGCGGAGCGGTCATGCAGTTGTCGGCGTCGACGATAGCCATGTTGGGGAGCAGCGCGTAGTCGGCGAGCGGCCACTTGATGCCGGTCTCCTTGTCGGTGATGATGGCGAACGGCGTGCACTCGGAGCCGGTACCCGAGGAGGTCGGGACGGCGACGAAGTAGGCCTTCTTGCCCATCTCGGGGAAGGTGAAGATACGCTTGCGGATGTCCATGAAGTCCATGGCCATGTCCTCAAACTTGCACTCGGGGTGCTCGTACATCATCCACATGATCTTGCCG
>DAWCEJ010000322.1:0-2538 GCA_052274955.1 Collinsella sp. | reverse complement strand
GGATGCGCATGAGCTCGGGGCCGCACATGGCGGGGTGGGTATCGTTGGTATGGATGGCCACGTACTGCGGCAGCAGCTCCCAGTTCTCGCCGTGCTCCTTCTCAAAGGTGTCAAGCAGGCTGTAGATGCCGGCCGAAACAAACAGGTACTCCTGCTTCAGGCGCAGCAGGCGGCCGTGCTCGCCGGCGTCGTTGGGGTAGAGGATGGCGCTGATGGCCTCGGCCTCGGCGCGCTCGGCATCGGCCAGGGCATAGTCGCCGCGGTTGAAGGCTTCCAGGTCAAAGTGCTCCACGACCGGCTCGGCAGCCCAAACGCGCAGCTTGTTGACGGTCTCGCCGGCATAGCCCACCACGGGGATGTCATAGGGAACAGCCAGGATGTCCTGCGTGTCCACCGTGCGGTAGAACGTGCGGCCGTCCTCCTCAAAGCCCTCAACGCGGCCACCAAACTTGATGGTCACGGCCTTGTCCTGACGACGGACCTCCCAGGGATAGCCGTGGGTGAGCCACTCGTCGGTGGTCTCCACCTGGCTGCCGTTGACGATCTCCTGCTTAAACAGGCCGTAGCGGTAGCGCATGCCGTTGCCGTAACCGGCAATGCCCTCGGCTGCCATGGAATCCAGGAAGCACGCGGCCAGACGGCCCAGGCCACCGTTGCCCAGGGCCGGATCGGGCTCCTGGTTCTCGATGACGGACAGGTCGAAGCCCATGTCGTCGAGCGCCTCGGCGACCATGTCGCGCACGCCAAAGTTGAGCAGGTAGTTGTCGAGCAGGCGGCCGATCAAAAACTCGATCGAGAAGTAGTACACGCGCTTTTTGCCCTCGGCGGTCACACGGGCGTCGCTGGCGGTGGCAACGGTGCGGGCCTTCTCGGCCACGAGCTTGGCCAGGGCGTTAAAGCGGTCGAGGTCGCTGGCGGCCTCGACGCTCTTGCCGCTGATGCTCATGACGGCATCGCGATAGAGCTCGGTAAACTCCTGCTTGTTGTCGAAGATCTTATTCATACGTTCCTTTCCCCCGGGGATATCTCCCGGAACGGTTATGACTTACATCCTACGCCCCAGCGGGGCGGGTAATTACAGCGGTAACGGCTTTGTTACGCGTCCTTAGCAGTCGACTTAACAGAAGCTGACTTGGCCTTGGTAGTGCCCTTCTTGGCAGCCGGCTTCTTGGCAGCGGGCTTCGCGGTAGCTTTAGCAGCGGGCTTCGCAGCTGCCTTAGCCTTGGTCGTTGTGGCCTTCGCCTTAGCCGGTGCCTTCTTGGCCGCAGCAGTCTTGGGCTTCACCGAAGACGTGCGCTTGCTCGTGGTCGCCTTGGGCTCCTCAACCACCGGCGGCTTATAGCTGCTAGGCCCACGGCGCTTAAGCACCACGCCGGCCAGGCCGGGCACCTTGATCTCGATGGAGTCCATCTGCCCGTTCCAGGGATAGGGCTCGCTCGAGCAGGTGTAAGGCTCCTCGCCGGCGTATCCGCTGCCACCGAACTCGGGACGGTCGGAGTCGAAGATAACCTCCCAGTCACCCTCGCGCGGCACGCCCACGCGGAAGCTCTCGTAGCTCGCCGGGTCAAAGTTGATCAGGATTACCAGGTCGTCGTCCACGTCCTCGCCCTGGCGCACAAAGCTCACGATGGACAGCTTGGAGTTATCCGCATCGATCCAGGTAAAACCGTCGTCTGTGTAGCCGCGCTCGTACAGGGCGGGCTCGGCGGTGTACAGGTGGTTGAGCGCCTTAATGAACGCCTGATGATGCTTGTGGGTCTCGTACTCCTCGGTCAGGAACCACTGGATGGACTCGTAGTAGCGCCACTCAATGAACTGGCCGATCTCGTTGCCCATAAAGTTGAGCTTGGCACCGGGGTGCGTCATCTGGTAGAAGGCCAGCGTGCGCAGGCCGGCAAACTGGCGCCACCAGTCGCCCGGCATGCGGCCGATGAGCGAGCACTTGCCGTGCACGACCTCGTCGTGGCGCAACGGGCAAATAAAGTTCTCGGTAAAGGCATACATGATGGAGAACGTGAGCAGGCCGTGGTTGCCGGGGCGCCACGGAAAATCGGTCTGCATGTAGTGCAGGGTGTCGTTCATCCAGCCCATGTCCCACTTGTAGTGGAAGCCCAGGCCGCCGTCCTGCGGCGGATAGGTCACGAGCGGCCACGCGGTGGACTCCTCGGCCATCATCATTACGTCAGGGTAGTGCGCCTCCACAGCGCAGTTGACCTGACGGATAAACGCGCTGGCGTCCAGGTCCTCCTCGGTTCCGTACTTGTTGAACTTCTTTTGGCCCGGATCGTCGATGCCAAAGTTGAGGTACAGCATGCTGGACACGCCGTCCATACGAATGCCGTCCACGTGGAAGTTCTCGAGCCAGTACAGCACGTTGGAGACCAGGAAGGAACGGACCTCGCCGCGGGCGAAATCGAACTTATGCGTGCCCCAGTTGGGGTGAATCTCGTGCTCAAACAGCATGTGGCCGTTAAAGGTGGCAAGGCCGTGGGAGTCAGCGCAAAAACCGCCGGGCACCCAGTCCATGATCACGCCGAT
>DAWCEJ010000321.1:0-1358 GCA_052274955.1 Collinsella sp. | reverse complement strand
GTCGGCGTGTCGCCGCAGCAGGCCATGACGACGTCGGGCTCCTGGCCCTGATCGTTCGAGGCCCACTCCCAGATGCCGATGCCCTGCGTGCAGTGCTTGACGGCCTGCTCCATCGTCAGCCATTGCTGGCGCGGGTGTTTGCTCGCGACGATGACGTTCACATAGTTACGGCTCTTGATGCAGTGGTCAAAGCAGGAGAGCAGGCAGTTGGCATCGGGCGGCAGATACATGCGCACGACGTCGGCCTTCTTGTTGGCGACGTGGTCGAGGAAGCCGGGGTCCTGATGCGTGAAGCCGTTGTGGTCCTGCTGCCAGACGTTGGAGGCGAGGATATAGTTGAGGGAGGCGATATCGTGGCGCCAGGGGAGCTCATTGCACATCTTGAGCCACTTGGCGTGCTGGGAAAACATCGAGTCGACAATGCGGATGAAGGCCTCGTAGCTGTCAAAGAAGCCGTGGCGGCCTGTCAGCAGGTAACCTTCGAGGAAGCCCTCGCAGAAGTGCTCGGAGAGCATGGAGTCCATCACGCGGCCGTCGGGGTCAAGGTGCTCGTCGATGCCCTCGATCTGCTTGTCGAGGAAGCGGCGGCCCGTGACGTCAAACACGGCCTGCAAACGGTTGGACGCCGTCTCGTCGGGCGCGAAGATGCGGAAGTTGCGCGACTCCATGTTGAGCTTCATCACATCGCGGACATAGGTGCCAAGGACGTACATGTCCTGCGCCTCGACCTCGCCGGGGGCGGGGATATCGACCGCGTAGTCGCGGAAGTCGGGCGTGCGCAGGTCGCGCAGGAGAAGACCACCGTTGGCGTGCGGGTTTGCGCCCATGCGGTGCTCGCCCTTGGGCGGGAAGGACGCGATCAGCTCGACCGGCGTACCGTCCTCGTTGAAGAGCTCTTCGGGCTTGTAGGAGCGCAGCCATTGTTCGAGCAGCGGCAGGTGTTTGCTTTCATCCGCGCCCATGGAGATGGGCACCTGATGGGCGCGCCAGCTGCCTTCGATTGCGTTGCCGTCGACCTCCTTCGGACCGGTCCAGCCCTTCGGGGTGCGCAGCACGAGCATCGGCCAGCGGGGGCGGCTCGCCTTGCCGCTCTCTCGCGCGGTGCGCTGGATGCGCTTGATCTCGCGGATGGCCCAGTCGACCGCGGCGGCCATCTGCTGGTGCATCGTCTCAGGCTCGTCACCCTCGACAAAGCGCGGCTCCCAGCCGCAGCCGCGGAAGAAGCACTCGACCTCCTCGTGGCTCATGCGGGAGAAGATGGTCGGATTTGCGATCTTGAAGCCGTTTAAGTGCAGGATCGGCAGGACTGCGCCGTCGGTGATCGGGTTCATGAACTTGTTGCCGTGCCAGGACGTTGC
>DAWCEJ010000320.1:0-1304 GCA_052274955.1 Collinsella sp. | reverse complement strand
GCGGCGTGACAAGCGCTCCGTTACGTCCAGGATGCGCTCGCGCGGGGTGACCTGGCCGGTATAGCGCTCGACGGCCTGTGCCGCCTGTGCCACGAGCATCAGCAGTCCGCCGATGTAGGGGATGCCGCGGCGCTCGGCCTCGAACATCAGACCCGTGCGGGCGGGGTTGTAGACAATGTCGATGACGCCTTCGAGCGCATCGAGTCCTTCGAGCGTGCAGGGGGCGTCGGGGCAGTGGGGGAACATGCCGGCAGGCGTGCAGTTGACGAGCAGCGCGGCATCGGATTGCTGCGCGATGTTGTCGTAATTGACCTCGCTTGTGCGACCCGCGGGTACGACGATGGCGCCCAGGTCGTCGAGTACCATGCTGGCCGTAGTGCCGGCACCGCCGGTGGCGCCGAGCACGAGGGCCTTCTTACTGGCAACCTCTACGCCCAGCTCCTCGACCAGGCACTGAAAACCGAAGTAGTCGGTGTTATCGCCGCGCAGGCGGCCGTCGGGCAGGCGCGTGATGGTGTTGACGTTGCCCATGCGCTCGGCGAGCGGGCTCAGCTCGTCCAGGTACTCCATGACGGCGCGCTTGTAGGGGATGGTCACGTTGGTGCCCTCCCACTCGTCGCCCGTCATAAAGGCCGCGAGGTCCTCGGGCTCGCGCTCAAATCGCACGTAATCGAGCCCAGCGAGCTCTTTGTAGATGGTTGGGGTGTAGCTGTGGCCCAACACGCGGCCCAGCACTCCGTAGGGGCGGGTTGCGGCGGTATCGGTCATCTAGAGCACCTCCGTGTAGCTGCCAAAGTAGGTGAAGCTTTCGCACACGTCGTCGATGGAATCGAGCAGGTCGTCGAGGGCCTTGCTGCCAAAGGGGCAGTCCAGATCAAAGTAGAACATAAACTCAAAGTCGCGGCCGGGGATGGGGCGGCTCTCGAGCTTGATGAGGTTGATGTTGAGTGCGTAGAAGCGCTCGAGCACGCGATAGAGGGCGCCCGGCTCGTTGGCCGTGGTGATCATGAGCGAGGTGCGATTAGCGCCGGGGTAGACGCGCGGCTCGCGGCTGATGACGACAAAGCGCGTGTAGTTGTTGTCCGAGTCTTGGATATTGGGCTCCAACACCTCGAGGCCATACAGCGTGGCACAGCTGCGCGATGCGATGGCGGCAACATCGGTGCGTTCGGAGTTGGCGACCATCTCAGCCGACATGGCCGTGTTGGGGTACTTGGTGGCGCGCAGGCCGTGGTTCTCGATAAAGCCGGCGCACTGGGCAATGGCTTGGCCGTGGCTGTAGACCTCGCGCACGTCGGCGAGCT
>DAWCEJ010000319.1:0-19713 GCA_052274955.1 Collinsella sp. | reverse complement strand
TCACGGTGCCGGTGAACAGGTTCACGTCCTGCAGCACGACGCCCAGCGAGCGGCGCAGATCGGCCTTGCGGATCTTGTTGACGTTGATGCCGTCGTAGCGAATCTTGCCGTCGGCGATGTCATAGAAGCGGTTGATGAGGTTGGTGATGGTCGTCTTACCGGCACCGGTGGCGCCGACAAACGCGACCTTCTGGCCCGGCTTGGCAAACACGGACACGCCGTGCAGCACCTCGTGGTCGGGCGTGTAGCCAAAGTCGACGTTGTCCATGACCAGGTCGCCGCGCAGCGGTACGTACTCGATCTCGCCGGTTGCGCGGTGCGGGTGTTTCCATGCCCACATGCCGGTGTGGTGGGCGGCCTCCTCGAACTCCCATGTCTCGGGGTTCACCTGCGCGTTGACGAGCGTCACGTAGCCTTCGTCGGCCTCGGGCTCCTCGTCGATGAGCTCAAAGATGCGGTCGGCGCCGGCGAGGCCCATGACCACGGCGTTGATCTGCTGCGAGATCTGACCGATCTGTCCGCAGAACTGCTTGGTCATGTTGAGGAACGGCACCACGACGGCGATGGACAGCGCCATGCCCGAGATGCTCAGGTTGGGCACGCCCAGCGCCAGGAAAATGCCGCCGGCCAGTGCGACCAGCACGTAGAGCAGGTTGCCCAGGTTCATAAGGATGGGCATGAGGATGTTGGCGTACATGTTGGCCTTCTGCGAGACCTCGAAGAGCTTTTCGTTGCGCTCGTCAAAATCGGCCTCGGCGGCAGACTCGTGGCAGAATGCCTTGACGACCTTCTGGCCGTTCATGACTTCCTCGATATGGCCCTCGACCACGCCGAGCTCGGTCTGCTGTGCAATAAAGAAACGCGCGGAGTTGGAACCGAGCAGCTTGGTCATAAAGGTCATAAAGACGACGCCGGCCACAATGACCAGGCACATCCACACGCTGTAGTACAGCATGATAAAGAACACCGTGACGATGACGATGGTCGTCATGAGCAGGTTGGGCAGCGACTGGCTGATCATCTGGCGCAGCGTGTCGATGTCGTTGGTGTAGTGGCTCATGATGTCGCCGCGCTGGTGCGTGTCGAAGTAGCGAATCGGCAGGTCCTGCATGCGGTTGAACATCTTCTCGCGCAGCTTCTCGAGCGAGCCCTGCGTGACGATGGCCATGGCGCGGTTCCAGAAGAGCGAGGACAAGATGCCGACGCCGTAGATGCAGGCGAGGGTGGTCACGAGCTGTGCGATCTTGGGCTGCGCGGCTTCCCAATCGCCCGACTGCCACGATTCGCTAATAATCTGCAGGGCGCTCTGAAGGAAGGTCGCGCCGATGGAGTTGATGATGGCGCAGAGCACCACGCCGACGACGACGAGGGGCAAAAGCACGGGGTAGAAGCCAAAGAGCGTCTTGATGAGGCGCGACATGGTGCCGCCCTTGCGGTTGAGCGCGCGCTCGGCGGTCGTTGCCTTACTCATGTGCCTCGCCTCCTTCCTGGGTCTGAGCTTGCGTTACGGATGCCTCGGTGTCGGCCTCGCTGGCCCCTTCGCCCTCGGCAGACATCTTGTTTTGCGAGGTAAAGGTCTCGCGGTAGATCTCGCTTGTCTTGAGTAGCTCATCGTGGTTGCCGATCTGAGCGATGCGGCCGCCCTCCATGACGATGATGCGGTCTGCGTCCTGCACGGAGCTGATGCGCTGGGCGATGATGAGCTTGGTCGTGTTGGGCAGATAGCTTGCCAGCCCTGCGCGAATCTTGGCGTCGGTCTTGGTGTCGACGGCGCTGGTGGAGTCGTCCAGGATCAAGATCTTGGGGCGACGCAGCAGGGCACGCGCAATGCACAGGCGCTGCTTCTGACCGCCGGAAACATTGGAGCCGCCCTGCTCGATCCAGGTGTCGTAGCCCTTGGGGAAACCGTCGACAAACTCATCGGCGCAGGCCAGATGTGCCGCCTCGCGGACCTCCTCGTCGGTGGCATTCGGGTCGCCCCAGCGCAGGTTCTCGGCGATGGTGCCGCTAAACAGCACGTTTTTCTGTAGCACCATAGCGACCTGGTGGCGCAGCGCGTCCAAGTCGTAGTCGCGCACGTCCATGCCGCCTACGCGCACGGTGCCTTCGGTGGCGTCGTACAGGCGGGCGATGAGGTTTACAAGCGTGGACTTGGCCGAGCCGGTGCCGCCGATGATGCCGATGGTCTCGCCGCTCTTAATGTGCAGGTCGATATCGTCGAGCGCCTGGCGCTTCGCATGCGCGGAATACTTAAAGCTCACGTGGTCAAAGTCGATGGAGCCGTCGGCGACCTCGAGCACGGGCGCGGCGGGATCGGCGAGCGTGGGCTCGGCGGCCAGCACCTCGGTAATGCGGTGCGCCGATTCGTCGGCCATGGTCACCATGACAAAGATCATCGACAGCTGCATCAGGCTCATGAGGATCTGGAAGCCATAGGTAAAGATCGAGGAGAGCTGGCCCACGTCGAACAGCGTTCCCTGGCTCGTGATGATGAGCTTGGAGCCCAGGTAGATGATGACGACAAACGCGCCGTTGACGCAGATGTTCATCATGGGGTTGTTAAAGGCGAGCAGCTTCTCGGCGCGGGTGAAGTCCATCTGGACGTCGCGTGCGGCGGTCGCGAACTTCTCCTTCTCAAAGTCTTCGCGCACATAGCTCTTGACCACGCGCATGCCGGTGACGTTTTCCTCGACGGACTCGTTAAGGGCGTCGTACTTGTGGAACACGCGCGAGAAGATGGGGCGCACCTTAAAGATGATAAAGAACAGTCCAAAGCCCAGCAGCGGAATGATGATCAGGTAGACCATGGCGACGCTGCCGCCCATGATAAATGCCATGGTAAAGGCGAAGATCAATACCAGCGGCGCGCGCACGGCGATGCGGATGATCATCATAAAGGCCTGCTGCACGTTGTTGATGTCGGTGGTCAGACGCGTGACGAGCGAGGAACTCGAGAACTCATCGATGTTGGCAAAGCTGAACGTCTGGATCTTGTAGAACAGGTCGTGACGCAGGTTCTTAGCGAAGCCGCAGCTCGCATGGCTGCAGGTGACGCCGGCAGCGGCGCCAAAAGCAAGGGATGTTAGCGCGATGAGCACCAAAAAGCCTGCGGTGGGAAGCATCTCGGCTACGGTGGCGCCGTCTTTGATGGCGTCGATCAGGTTGGCGGTGATAAATGGAATCAGCATCTCGCAGAGCACCTCGCCAAGCACGAGCAACGGCGTGGCAACGGTGACTTTCATATAGTCGCGAATGCTTCCCATGAGGGTTTTAATCATCCAGTTCCTCCCAGGTTACACGGATTTTCTCGAGCATTTCGGCGAGCTGCTCGCGCTCGTCGTGGGTGAGCGCGCTAAAGGCCCGTTCTCTAAAGCGAATGCGGGCCGCCTGGTCGATGCGGGCGTTTTCCCGGCCGGTTTCGGTCAGGCGAATGGTGAGTTGCCGTCGATCCTTGGGGTTACGGCTGCGTTCAATGAGGCCGTTGACCTCGAGCTTGGACAGGATCTCGGAAAGCGACCCCGGCTTGAGGTCAAAGTGCATGCCGAGTTCCTGCTGCGACATCTCGCCGCCGGGCTGCTTGGCCAGCAGGCAGATGATGGGCGCCTTGCCGGACACGCCTCCGCCATGAAAATGCATGTAATGGCCGCAAAAGCCCAGGCCGCTCAGGATGCGCTTGGCGAGTTTGTCTTCGGCGCTGACCGCTTCGGGTATGTCTACCGGTTGCGACGGGTCACCGCCGGGCTCATGCGGAAGGACGAGTGGTTCAACACACATATCTAAGCTTCGCTCCTTTCTTTAGTTAGGTAGTTGAATTGTTTTGTGCCTAACCAATTTAGGAGCACGGTAAATAAATGTCAAGGTACCAAACTTATTATGTTCGAGCGGCACTTAGGGACGTTCCTTATGTGCCGGCATTTGGGGACACTCCTTGTGTCGACTAGTCATTTAAGAACGTCCCCAACGACTAACTTCCTCCTTCCCGTAACCTTTCCGCAACAATTCGTCCTCTGCGGTGCCAGCGCCCGTTCACAACGTCCCCTGCGCTACACTTAGTCGCACTGTGGCGCTGCCGCGCCGCGCCCGAAACAAGGGAGACCCTCATGAAGAATACTCAGCTGCTGCTGGTTAACGATATGTGCGGTTACGGCAAGGTCGCGCTTTCCGCCATGCTGCCGGTGCTGTCGCACATGGGCTACCGTATCCACAACCTGCCGACGGCGCTCGTTTCTGACACGCTCAACTACCCCAAGTTCTACATCCACGACACCACCGAGTACGTGCGTCAAAGCCTCGCTATCTGGGAGGAGCTCGGCTTTGAGTTCGACGCCATCTCGACCGGCTTTATCGTGACCGAGGAAGAGACGCGCATCATCTCGGACTTTTGCCACCGCCGTGCGCAAAAGGGCACCAAGGTGTTCGTCGATCCCATCATGGGCGACAACGGCAAGCTCTATGCCGGTGTGCCCGAGTCCACGATCGGTCTCATGAGGCACCTGCTCGAGTGCGCCGATTACGCGGTTCCCAATTACACTGAGGCCTGTCTGCTCACCGATACGCCTATTGCAGAGCAAATCACGCCCGACGAGGCTCGCGTTCTTGTGAACGCCGTGCGTGAGCTGGGTGCCAAGTCGGTGGTCATTACGAGCGCCGTAGTCAATGGCACGAACGCGGTTATCGGTTACGACCATGTGGCGGGGGAGTACTTTACGATTCCCTTTGAGCTCATTCCGGTCTATTTCCCGGGCACGGGCGACACGTTCTCGGCGGTGCTCGTCGGCCGCGTTATGGCAGGCTGGAGTCTGCAGCGCGCGACGTTCGATGCCATGCGTGTGGTGGCTGAGCTTATCGAACGCAATGCCGACCAAGAGGACAAGTCGGCCGGCCTTCCCATCGAGGCCTGCCTGGACGTGATCGACCATGAGTAACATTGGCGAGGGCGGCGTCAAGCCTGCGGGCGAGAACAGGCCGCTCGGCGCGCCGCGTGGCAAGCGGCCGCGTATCCGCGTGAGCTGCGTGGACCAGCTGGGGACGTGCCGCTGCCACCACGGTCACAAGCCGGGCGACGTTTTTGACTTTGACCGCGATCGCGGCAAGATGTGCGCCATGGCCTGCCATGTGGGCTTTCCCTATATCGATATCCTGCGCTATGGCGGCGCCGTGCCTGGCAACGAGCCCGGCACGGCAAAGTTCTGCTGCCCCGAGGTCGATACTCTGAACGTCTGGCTTGCCGAGATCGTCGACGAGTAACCGAGCGAGGATTTTCTCCCGTCGAAATATCGAGCGTGGATTATCTCCCGTTTTGGGCGCAATTTCGCACTCAAAGTGGGAGATAGTCCTCGCTCGATTTGTATGCGAGAATCCCGACCTCACTTATGCCCATGCTTAGGCGCACGCGCCGTTGTTCTATGCGCGAGTAAGCTCAAATTTCTGCATTTCATCAAATTTCGGTACTAAAAATCTCTGCATTTCATCGATAATAGTCGATATAAATATCTGCATTTCATTTATCGAGGCGATGGGAGAGCTTATGTTGCGCAGGAAAATCGCTGATGAGCTTGATTGTTGGCAGAGATCCATTGAACGAAAGGCGTTGTTCGTCACGGGTTCTCGCCAAATCGGTAAGAGCTACTCGATTCGCGAGTTCGGTAAGTCAAACTACGCAACCTATATCGAGCTCAATCTCGCGGAAAATCGCCAGGCAAAAGATGCTCTTCTCGAGGCACGGGATGCCGACGATTTCATCAGCAGGGTGACGCTTCTCTCGGGAAAGCCGATAGCACCGGGCAAAACGCTCGTGTTTATCGATGAGGTCCAAGAGGCCCCCGACATCATGACGATGGCAAAGTTCCTTGTTGAGGACGGGAGGTGCCGCTGGGCGTTTTCGGGGTCAATGCTCGGGACCCAGTTCAAGGGCGTTAGGTCCTATCCCGTGGGATATGTTCACGAGCTTAGGATGTTCCCGCTCGATTTTGAGGAGTTTTGCTGGGCGATCGGGGTGAGCGAGGGAGCTCGCCAAACGATACGCGACGCGTGTATCAGCGAGAAGCCCATTCCTGATTACATTCACGACGCGATGATGGCAAACTTCAGGACCTATACCGTTGTCGGTGGAATGCCAGAGGTCGTGCAGCGTTTCCTTGACACGCGGGGCGACCTTGCCTCTGTTCGTCAGCTACAGTCAGAGCTCAACGAACAGTACCGGCGGGATATCTCCAAGTATGCAAGCGGGCGAGCCCTTCAGGTGCAGAGCATTTACGATCAGCTCCCTATTATGCTCGAGGGCGAAAACAAACGCTTCGTGCTCAATTCCATTGACCCCAAGGCGCATTACGACAAGTACCAGCGAGATTTTGTCTGGCTTGTCGATGCCGGCGTTGCTCTCAAGGCGGATATCGTAACCGAGCCAAAGTCGCCCCTGCTCAAGACGGCACGGCCATCGCAGTTCAAGCTATACCAATCGGATACGGGCATGTTGATGGCGCGCTACCCCGTTGGCGTCGCCCAGGCGGCGTATCTTGATAGCAAGGAACCCAATCTGGGCGGTATTTACGAAAACGTGGTGGCCCAGCAGCTGGCTGCCCAAAATCGCCAGCTTTACTACTATCAGACAAAGAAGCGCGGCGAAGTGGACTTTGTGGTCGACGGACCGGATGGAACAGCTGTTCCGATCGAGGTTAAATCGGGTTCCTATTACCACGCGCACGCCGCGCTCGGCCATGTGCTTGATACGGCCGAATATGGTGTAAGGCTCGGGATTGTTTTCTCGAGAGGCAACGTTGAACGCAGCGGAGCTGTTCTTTATTTGCCGCTATATGCGACCTGGGCCCTTTCGGATGTTTTGGGTGACTCCTGTGCCGAGGGGATAAAGCTGGAGGTCAAGCCGGTCTAGGGACAGTCCCCGACGCGACAAAGGGATAGTGCCTTTGTCGCATCCGCTATCCGAGATAATGAGCGTGGATTTTCTCCCGTCTAGAGCGCACTTGAATGCTCAAAGTGGGAGAAAATCCACGCTCGATCTGTATGCCGATGACGCGGCTCGCGAGGTTCGTGCCTCCGCGAACCTACAGCTGCTCGAGCATAGCGGCGCAACCGGCGAGCACGTCGCGGTAGGTGGCATCGAAATTGCCGGTATACCAGGGATCGGCCACGTCGCCGGGGCGATCGGTCCAGTCGAGCAAGCGCGTAATCCTGCCGTCGGGGTCGTCGCCAAAGATGCGACGCAGGCCGCGCGCGTTCTCAGCATCCATATAGACAATGCGATCCCAGTCGCCATACTCCGCGCGACGCACCTGGCGCGCGCGGTGGGCGACGACGGGGATTCCGACCTCGCGTAGCTTGGCAACGGTACCGTGGTGCGGCGGGTTGCCGATCTCCTCGGTCGAGGTCGCTGCAGAATCGATGACAAACTCGCCCGCGCGCCCAGCGCGGCGCACCAGCTCGGTAAACACGGACTCAGCCATCGTCGAGCGGCAGATGTTCCCATGACAGATAAACAGTACGCGTTGCATAGGACGATACCTTTCATATAGAAGGCTGCTAAAGGGTCGAAGCCGGACGCATGCCAAGTTTTATTTCTTGGCCAGTTTGAAGTAACGCTCAAATATCAATTCGAAAACGTAATAGAACATCAATCGACTGTCGAGGTCCATGCTGCCCAAGCGGATTTCTTTTTGCACGGTGTAGATGGGGTAGTCGGCTAGTTTCGAGAGAGAATTTCGAGAAAAGCCGGTGAGCGTGACGACCTTGCATCCGCGCGTTTTGGCTATCGATGTGGCGTCAATAGACACCTGCGTCTCACCGCTGACTGAAACGCTGAAGACCAGGTCGTTTTTGCCAAGCAGTTCTGCGTAATGCCTCATGACGTGGCGTTCACTGAGCGTGTCGGTATTCTTGCCCATTATTTTGAGCTTTTCAGCCATTTCGAGGCACGGGTACTTCGAAAAACCCGAGCAGAAGAACACGATATGCGAGGCGTCCTGGATAAGACTCACAACCGAATCGATGACCCGGTCGTTAAGCAGATCTTTGGTCTGTACGAGCTGGGTATCAAGAGGAAGTGCCTCGATAGTGAATCGATTGCGGTCGAGCGAGGCGGAATACGATTGTTTGAGCTCCGTAAACCCCGAGAAGCCAAGCTTATGGGCAAGCCTGACGATTGTATTGGGAGCGACGAAGAACCGTTCAGCAACGCTCTTAAGCGTGACGTCGTCAATATCATCACGCAGCTCGATGATGTAGCGCATGATCTCGCTTTCGAGATCGTTGAGCTTGCTCTCGCCAGCTCGCACATGATCATAAAAAGATTCTTGATCTTTCATAAGATGTTTCAGCCCCTCGCACCTCGCCGTATATATGGTACCGCTTTGTGTAGCCAGGTGAGAAATCGGTAATCGGTCAAGATTGCCTATTGCCCATGAACTGGGCAAACGCGCGTGTTTGCCTACACATATCTGTGTCGTGAGCGAAATCATGTGTCCCCGTTTCGCATTGGCCCACACGGGGACTCGCAAATGACCTTATGTCGCAAAATATCAATCGAAACGAAGCAAGCCGAGGACAACCGCGGAGCCCAAGGTCTTCGAGAACACCGATCAGCCAACCCTGGAGGGACGGAACATGAAGGATAAGCTCAATATTGTGATCGTTGGCGGCGGCTCCACGTGGTGCCCTGGCATTCTTAAAGCCCTGACCAAGCACATGGACATTCTGCCGCTGAACCGCGTGATGCTCTATGACATCGATGCCGAGCGTCAGCGTCCGATCGGCGAGTTTGGCAAGATCCTCTTTGCCGAGGAGGAGCCCGGTGTGGAGTTTGGTTACACCACCGATAAGGACGAGGCATACACCGACGTTGACTTTGTGCTCTGCCAGATTCGTACCGGCGGCTACGAGATGCGCAGCAAGGACGAGAAGATTCCGCTGCATATGGGAATCATCGGCCAGGAAACGGTGGGCCCTGGCGGCATGGCTTACGGTATGCGCTCCATGCATGACATGGTTGAGATTGTCAACGACGTTCGCGCTCATAGCCCGGAGGCGTGGATTATCAACTACACCAACCCGGCTGCTATTGTGGCATATGGTCTCGAGCGCGTCCTGCCCGATGAGCATCGCGTCCTCAACATCTGCGACCAGCCTGTCAACCTCATGCGCTCTTACGGTCGCCTGCTCGGTCGCGATATGAGCAAGACGGAGCCCGTGTACTTCGGCCTCAATCACTTCGGTTGGTTCAAGCACATCTACGATGAAGAGGGCCATGACCTCGTCCCGCAGATTAAGGAATACACGGAGAAGAACGGCTTCCTTCCTGCCGATGCCGAGCAGCGTGACCAGTCCTGGCTTGATACCTACGCCATGGTCAAGGACATGCTCGAGGACTTCCCCGACTATCTGCCCAACACTTATCTGCAGTACTATCTGTATCCCGAGTACAAGGTCGCTCACCTCGACCCCGACTACACTCGCTCCGACGAGGTTATCAACGGTCGTGAAAAGCGCGTGTTCGCCGAGTGCGAGCGTGTTGCCAAAGTCGGCACCGCAAAGAACTCCTCGGTTGTGCAAAACGACGCTCATGGCGATATGATCGTGGAAATCACCTCGGCCATTTATCGCAACACCAACAAGACCTTCATTGTCATCGTGCCCAACAACGGCATTATCGAGGGCATGCCCGATGACGCCATGGTCGAGGTCGCGGCAAGCGTGGGCGCCAATGGCCCGCAGCCCTATGCTGTTGGCAAGATCGGTACCTTCTATCGCGGCCTTATGGAGAACCAGTACGCCTATGAGCGCCTGACTGTTGAGGCTTGGATGGAGGGTTCCTACGAGAAGGCTCTGCAGGCACTCACGCTTAATCGTCTGGTCGGTGACGCAAAGAAGGCTCGCAAAGTGCTCGACAAGCTCATCGAGGCCAATAAGGATTACTGGCCGGAGCTTAAGTAGCTAGTTCCATAGCGCTTGATAACTGTTATGGGGCGTGTGGGTTGTAGAACTGCACGCCCCGTTTCTTTAAGAGGGGTATCCCATGAACAAAGATGAGCTGCTGGCAAAGTTCCAGCGTCTGGGCAAAGTCCTCATGACGCCTGTCCTGATCCTGCCAATCGCCGGCATCCTTCAGGGCTTTGGCAATGCCTTTACCAGCCCCACCCTTACGGCAGCTGTTCCCTGGCTTGCTGCTCCGGGCTTTGCGATCTTCTTTTCGATTCTCAAGGCCGCTGCCAGCATCGTTATGAACAACATCCCGGTTATCTTCTCGATTTGTCTCGCCTATGGCTTCGCCAAGTCCGAGAAGGCTACCGCGGCGCTTTGTGGCTTTTTGGGCTACATGTGCATGAACTCCGTGATGGGCACGTTCCTTACGGCGACTGGTGTCATCGATCCCGCGAATCTTACGACGGGCCAGAGCACGATCCTCGGTATCACCACGCTCGACACTGGCGTTATCGGCGGTCTTCTGGTGGGCGCAATCGTCGCATGGTTGCATAACCGTTACTACAAGATTGAGCTGCCTGCCGTGTTCTCCATTTTCAACGGCACGCGCTTTATCCCGGCGGTGACGCTGCTCTCATGCAGCATCCTCGCATTGGTCATGTCCTTTGTTTTCCCGTTTATTCAGAACGCTCTCGGTGCGCTGTCCGAGTTCATCAAGACTACGGGTGCCTTTGGTGCATTTGTCTACGGCGCCGGCGAGCGCATGCTCCTGCCTTTTGGCCTGCATCACTTTGTCTATTTGCCGTTCTTCTTCACGTCGCTCGGTGGCGTCGAGACCATCGACGGCCAGACTGTTCAGGGCGCTATCAATATCTACAACGCGATCCTGGGCTCTCCCAGCACGCCGTTTAACATCGAGGTCAGCCGTTTTGTCATGAACGGCAAGGTTATCTTCGCCATGTTCGGCCTGCCTGGCGCTGCACTCGCCTTCTACAAGACGGCGCTTCCCAAGAACAAGAAGAAGACCGCAGCGCTCATGATCGCCATCGTGGTGCCTTGCATCCTCTCCGGCATTACCGAGCCGCTCGAGTACTCCTTCCTGTTTATCGCGCCCATCCTCTACGTGTTCCACGCTCTCATGGCTGGTCTTGCTTATGCGCTGACCTATATCCTGCAGTTCAACGTGGCCGGTTCCGCGTCCTTCGGCGGCCCGCTCTTGTCGTTGATCTTTAACGGCATTATGGGTGCAGCCAAGGGCTCCAACTGGCAGGTTATCCTGTTCCTCGGCCCCATCTACTTCGTGGCGTACTACTTCGTCTTCAAGTTCATTATTCTTAAGAAGGACCTTAAGACCCCCGGCCGCGAGGAAGAGTTCGACGATGAGGCCGAAAAGGCTCCCAAGACCGTGATCAGCGACCTCATTCCCGCCATCGTTGAGGCAGTGGGCGGCGACAACAATATTAAGTCTGTCGAGGCCTGCTTCACCCGCCTGCGCATCCAGCTCAATGACTGTGACAAGGTGGTTGATGACGCCGAGTTTACCGAAAAGCTCGAAGCGCGGGGCATCGTGCATGTCAACGGCGGCGTGCAGATTGTCTACGGTAATATGGCTTCTAACTACGCAACCCAGATGCGCGAGCTGCTGGGCATGGAGTAAACGACTCAAACACGCGATCAAGACTAATACAGGTTGGCGTCCGATCCTTCGATCGGGCGCCAACCTGTGCTGTTTTGGGGCGAATGGGCAAGTACATGACGTGCTCGCTGCTCTCTTTTGGCGCTGCCTATCGTGTATTCGGACGCCTTGCGGCGTGGAGGTGCGTCTTTTCAGTCCTAGCGTGTTTGCGGCTAGCGCTGCGCCCGAAGTCGATTTGCGCAGCTGATATACAGAGCGTTAACCGCGCTTTGTAGGCTCATGCCTTCAACCAGGGCGGTCGAGTACTCGCTGAGTGACTCCGCGCTCACGGGTAGCAAGAGCTCGCGCGCCCCGTTGTTATCGAATGCCATGTTGCTCGATATCCAAATAACGCGGCAACCTCGCCGCTTGGCCTCAACGTAAAGATTGAAGATATGACTCGTCTTCCCTGAGAACGATACAAAGATGGTTAGATCGTCGGGTTGGAGCAGACAGAGCGACGTCTCCTGTCCCTTGACGGAGCCAAATGAGAAGCACAGTCGGTTTACGCGGCTCAGCTTTTCGCAGAGTGAGCGGGCGGCGAGATTGGAGAATGAGCTTCCGTATACGTAGACATTTTGCGCATCGAGAAGCCAGTCAACGGCCTGCTCGAGTCGATCCTCAGTGAGCAGGCGTTTTGTTTCAAGCAAAGAGGTCTCTACGATATCG
This sequence comes from Collinsella sp., assembly GCA_052274955.1. GTDB lineage: Bacteria > Actinomycetota > Coriobacteriia > Coriobacteriales > Coriobacteriaceae > Collinsella. The sequence goes on along the minus strand of DAWCEJ010000319.1, from coordinate 7,439 downwards.
AAATACCAGGGTATATCGATTTGCTTATGAGCCCTTGCCTCGGCTGTCTCACGCTGGAGCCAAGCGTTGAAGTCGTCAACTTGCTCTTTGAACGATCGAAAGCTCGAGCCGTTTACGCGCCTGCAGAAGCGCGAGATGGTCGCGGGCGATGTATTGCACGCGCGGGCAAGTTCTTCTATTGAGAGCTCTGGGATCTCGTCGTGATGGGAAAGGGCGTAGAGTGCGATGTGGGCGTCAAGGCTGCCGTCCTTTCCGACGTCTTCGATACAAGACCTGAGGTTCGAATAGACCTCGTACATCGACATTCAAATCACTCCAAACAATAATGCCCCGGAGCGGATATGCCGTCTCCGGAGCATCGTGGTGAAGCTATGGGACAGGATTTATTCCATGCCCAAGTATTCTCTCATTTCGACTTTGTAGACAGAAGCTTTATTGCCGTAAACGATCTGAACACCGCCGCCAACGTGCACGATGGCGCTGGCGCCGAGGTCTTTGGTGAAGACGCTATCGTCCTTGACTAGGGCGGTGTCTTTGAGGCTGAGCCTCAGGCGAGTGAAGCAGGCGTTGACACCCGAGATGTTATCGGCGCCGCCCACGGCTTCCACGATCTGCGGGATGAGCTCGCTTACCTGGACAGATGCTTTGGAGTCGATGGCCGACGTGTCATCCGCTGCCTGCGTGTCATCATCCTCGCGGCCCGGGGTTTTGAGGTCAAATTTCTTGATAAAGGTGCGGAACAGCACGTAATAGATCCCAAAGTAAGCGATGCCGAGCGGAATAAGCCAGAACCAGTTGGAGCCTTTATCGGCGTTCATGATGCCGTTGAAGATCCACGAGAGGAGCGGTCCGCCGAAGGCGGAAGGCCCGGGCACATTGAACTGTACCAGGTAGGTGAGTACATACGCGATGCCGCACAGCAGGGCGTGGACCACATAGAGTACGGGCGCTACAAAGAGGAAGGAGTACTCGAGCGGTTCGGTTATGCCCATGATGGCGGCCGGGATAACGGCGGCGATCATGAGGGAGCCGACCTTCTTCTTATTCTCGGGACGGGCACAGTGGTAGATGGCGAGCGCCGCCGCGGGCAGGCCGCACATGGCGAACAGCACCTTGCCGTTCATGACGTATTTTGAGATGTCGATGTCGTACATCATGCCGGGCGTGTTGAGCATGGCGTTGTAGATGTTGACAGCACCCTCGACGGTCTGGCCGTCAACCTGGATGCTACCGCCCAGAGAAGTGAAGAAAAACGGCAGGTAGATGAAATGATGCAGGCCGAAGGGCAGAAGCATGCGCTCGGAGAAGCCATAGATGAACGCGCCAAACACCCCGGTGGAATCGATGAGTGTCGAGGCGGCCTTTAGGCCGGTTTGCACAAACGGAAACACGAAGGCGAGCGCAACGCCCACTAGGCTTGCGAAAACGACGGTGAGGGCGGGGACGCAGCGCGTGCCGTTGAAGATGCCGAGCACCGGCGGAAGCTGCACCTTATAGAATCGGTTGTGGATCCACGCGACTACCAAGCCGATGATGATGCCGCCGAATACGCCGGTGTCGAGTGTGGTTACGCCCAGGATGGCGTTCTGACCGGTCTGCAGGTTGGCGGGATCGATGGTGCCCAGCAGGATAAGCAGCTGACCCATGATTGTGTTCATGGTCATGTAGCCGATGAAGCCTGAGAGTGCGGCGGTCGCCTTCTCGGCCTTGGCGTAACCGTAGGCGATGCAGATCGCAAAGAGAACCGAGATGTTACCATTGATAACGTTGCCGGCTGCTTTAATGAGCGTGCTAAAGATCACCATCGGCTCGGTGCCCAAAAGCGGGCAGAGCGAGATGAGGTTAGCATTGGAAAGGGCGGAGCCCAGACCGACCAAAATGCCGGAAACGGGCAGGAGGAGGACCGGCGCCATGAGCACCTTGCCGAGTCTCTGGAACTCGCTGTAGAGCTTGCTTTCTTTCATGATGTTCCTTCGATGCGCGGGGAGTTAGGACAGGGTCGGCCAATAATCGCCGTTCGCTTCGATCAAGTCGTCGAGGATTTGGCGTGCGACGGTAGTCGAAGGGACGGTCTTGTTGATTGCGATGGCTTCGAGCGCCTTCTGGTAGGAATGCTCGTAATATGCGTCGACGGCGAGCTTCTCACTGGCATTCTGCTCTTCGATAAGCCCCTTGTAAAAGGTGGGGATAGCAGGCTGGCTGATGGGTTCGGGGCCCCAAGAGCGCAGGTAGGCAGGGACCTCGACCATGGCGTCGTCGGGCAGATTGGGGATGGCGCCGTTATTCTCGACGATTACGAGATAACGTTCGCACTTGTTGTAGGCGATAGAGGCGGCTGCGTCGACGATAAAGTCGCCAAAGACCGTGAAGCTCTGTACGGGGCTCTTGTAATTGGCGGGATCTGCCAGGTACTTGTCGTGCTCGGCAAACATCTCCTTCTCGCGTCCGTTGATGACGTTGTCGGCGCGCGTCCAGTTGGGGTCCATGTCATCTGCCATGTCTTTGGAGTACAGGTAGTACTGCAGGTAGCTGTTGGGCAGATACTCGGGATAGTCCTTCACAATCTTGACGTATTGACCCCAGGTGTGCATCCAGTCCTTGTCCTTGTGATGCTTGTCGCTCACGGCCATGCCGTGCTCGAGAATCATCTGACGGAGCTCCGGCAGACGATCGCGCCCCTGCTTGTCGTAAATTTTGGTAAACCAGCCAAAGTGATTGAGTCCAAAATACATGGGGTCGATATCGCGCCAGCTGGGAAGTCCGAGCATCTTAGAGTACGAGAGCAAGATAGCCGTGGGCATATCGCAGATGTTAAGGATATGGTCGTTGCCAAACTCGCGACGTGTGGCCTCGGCGACAACTGCGGCGGGGTTGGAATAGTTGAGGATCCAGGCGTCTGGACTGTATTTCTTGGCGTAGCGTACGAGGTCGAAGACGCCGGGGATGGACCTGATGCCATAGGAGATCGAACCGCCGGCGCCGCAGGTTTCCTGTCCCACGCAACCGTACTTGAGAGGGATGCGCTCGTCCTGGCGACGCATCTGAAGGCCACCCTGGCGGATTTGCGCGAAGACGAAGTCGACATCGGTGAATGCCTTTTCGGGATCGGTCGTCACGACAACTTCGATGTCAGGAGCTTCCTGCTCGATGAACTGCTTCATGATGTCGTAGACGAGATGCATGCGCTTCTCGTCGATGTCGTACAGGGCGAGTTTGCGCAACGGTAATTCGTTTTTCTTCTGCAATAGGCTCTGGATGATGCCGGGAGTGTGGGTGCTGCCGGCCCCGGCAATTACAACTGCTTTCTTGTCCATGTGGTAAACCCCTTTCGTGTGGATTGACCACTTCAGACTACGAAAGCTTTACCTGCGATTCTATCGATTTTCAGATTGCGAAAAACGATAGCGATAATCTTAACAGGATGCGTTTTGCGTGGTTAAATAGCGCCGGGAAAGATGCTGACTTGGGCGGCAGACGACGTGTTGCATGGCTGCAGGAGCGAACGCCACGCGGTCAAAAGATGGTGGGCGGTGCTGTGGCTTTTGGCTGCAATTGCGCTACCCGCGGTGACGCTCCCAGCGAGCCAACTTAATCGTTACCAGCGTAAGCGCCCAGGCCACAAGCGAGAACGCGGCGCCTACGGCGCCCACGTATGCAATGCCAACGCTACTTACCACGGCGCCGCCCACTGCGGTGCCAAACGAGATGCCGACGTTAAACGCCATGGGCTCAACCGAACTTGCGAGTACCATCGACTTAGGATGGCGGCTGCGAGCCACGTCCATAAAGTGCGTGATGCATGACACCGAGAACAGGTACATGAGCAGCGCCAAGCTAAAGACAAAGACGAGTGCGAGTGGCATGGTGCCGCCCACAGCAAACAGCCCGAGTAGTGCCGCAGCCTGCAGCACAAACGTCACAAGCAGCGCCTTCATGCCAAAGCGCGCATCGATCCATCCGCCCAGGATGTTCGAGATCAGGCAGAACACGCCATAGGCCATAAGCGTGGTACTCGCCTGAACAGTGTCCATACCCAGCACCTGCTCAAGATAAGGCGTCACGTAGCCATAGAATACGTAGACCGAGCCCACGCCAAACAAAAAGATGAGCATGCCGGTGATGATGCTCGGCTCGCGCAGCAGACCCGCCTGCTCGCGAAAGGTGGCAGGCTCGTCGGTTTGCCCGGCGCGCGGCATAAACGCCACGAGCGCTCCGCATATCAAAACGGCAAAGGCCAGCGTGCCGTACATGGCCACGTGCCAATCGAGCGTGTCGGCCACAAACTTGCCAATCGAGGTCACAAAGACCATCGCCACGGAAAACGCGCCGTACACGACTGAGATGGCAAGCGAAGTTTGCTGCGGGGACAAAAGCTCAGGAATGTACGTCACGCCCACGGCGAGCAGCGCACCTGAGACAGAACCCAGGATGATGCGCGAGATAAAGAGCACCTGGAAGTTGGGTGCCAACGCCATGGCCAAGTTGCCGAGCACAAAGACGATGCTATAACACACGAGTAGCTGGAAGCGGCGGAATCGCCCCGTGCTGAGCGCAAGCACCGGCGTCGCGATGGCGTAGACGAGCGCGAACACGCTGATGAGCTGACCCGCAGTAGCAAGTGATACGCCGAGTTCCGTCGCCAAGTCGCTCTCGATACCGATGACCACGAACTCGGAGCAGCCGAGCGAGAATCCCAACAGCACGAGCAGCGCAAGGCAGAGCTTGGTGCGCGCGGGGGAGAGCGCGGCGGCGGTTGACTTACTTTTAGGCGTGGTTGCGGCGGTCAAGGTTGTCACTCCAATGTCGCATGAATAAGCGGGATTCAATCCCTGCAACTCTAACAGAATGTGTCAGGTGCCTGCCCCCTTTGTCGCAGGCTGCGCTTGCCTGTATAGTCGCAATACAGGCGAAGATGGTCTCAGGTACATCGCGGGCGACAGGAGATCCCATGGGTATGCACACGACAAAGGTTGCAGTGGGCGAGGGCAAGTTTGCGCTCGAGGCCCAGCTGACGGTGACACCGCGAGGCATGGCGGTCTACGCCTGCTCGCCGGAATTTGCGCACCTGGGCGCCACGGCGCAGGCCATTCCGCGCCCCGAGCCCGGCCGTACGGCGACGGTGAGCATCCTGGCCGTTCCGTGTCATCGAGACGAGATCCCGGCGCACGATATCGCGGCGGCGCTGGCCACGCGCTTTGGCGTGCCGGTAGTCGTAAGCACGGGTTTTCATGTGGAGAACGCGACCGCGGACGACTTGCAGCGCGTGCTCGACACCACCAAGGAGCTCATCGCCGCGCTCGAGGAAGCCGCCGCGCGCATCCTGCGCGCCGGCTGGGATGAGGGCGGCGCGGGCGCCGAGGTCGTGGCGGTCGATGCCGCGACCGGCGAGGCGCTTGGCCCCGTCGATCGCATCGAGGCCCATACCGGCGAGGGCATTCTGCATCAGGCATTTCTGACGCTTCTGGTCGAGGGCCAGGGCGAAGACGCGCGCCTGCTGCTCTGTCGCCGCAGTCCGCTCAAACGACTGTGGGGCGGGGTGCTGGCCGATAGCTGTGCCGGCCATCCGCTCCCCGGGGAGGACGTTACCGCCGCGACGGCGCGCCGCATCAACGAAGAGCTCGGCATCACGCGCACACCCGACCAGCTCAAACACCTCGGTCACGTGACCTACCGCGAGGACCACGGCGACGGCCGCTGCGAGTGCGAATGGTGCGAGGTCTACCTTGCCCATGTTGAGCCGGGCGAGCTGCATATCAACCAAGAGGAGATCTCGGAAGTGCGCCGCGTGGCCCCGTCCGAGCTTAAAGGCTACCTGCAGGGTCACCCCGAGCAGCTGGCCCCCTGGCTTCGCGAGGCTCTCAGCGATCCATCCATCCGTACGGCCCTCGCTATGTGAAAAAGACAGTCCCTTTGCCACATCCAAACCGTCACAACATTCGATGAAAATCTCGAAAACGAAGAAAACCGTCGAATGTTGTGACGCTTTTTGTCCAGAGGATCGCTTCCCATCCAAAAATCCCGCTTGACTGTATTGCCGCAACACAGCGCAACGTAAGGGGTGTCCGATAACGGGTGCCCCTTTTTAAGTGGCAACGTGGCTGCGAATCCGGAGCGCCCCCAACAAGAAAGGTGGGGAGATGGAAGCGGAAAAGAAGGCGTTTAAGATCACCAAGCGCGAAATTGGCTTTGTGCTGGGTATCGTTGTCTTTTTGCTGGTGAAGTTTCTTCCTTTGGCGGAGCTGAGCTCGACGGTCGAGCTCACGGTCGGCGGTCAGACCTGTCTGGCACTGACGCTCGCCACGGTGGTGTTCTGGGCATGCGGTGTGGCGCAGCCGGGCTTTGTGGGCCTGCTCTATTGCGCGCTGCTCGTTCTATTCAAGGTGTGCGTGGACGACACGGGCGCCGCGAGCATCTCGGCGACAGTCGCCTCCACGTTTAGCTCGTGGACCAAAGCCACCATGTGGCTCGTCATTGGTGCCTACCTCATCGCCAGCGCGGTCAAGGAGTCGGGCCTGGGCGAGCGCATCGCCTATGCGTTTATGCTCAAGTTCGTGCGCGATGCCAAGTCGCTCATCATCTCAATCTTCGCGCTCACCTTTGTGCTGTCGCTGCTGATCCCGCATCCGTTCCCCCGCGCCTTCCTCATCCTCGCCGTCGTCTCGGTCATTGCCGAGTCCGCCGGCTACGGTGACGACGACCGCGGCAAGCTCGGCTTCCTCGTGTTTGCCGCTGCTGCCCCGGGCTCCATGTTCTTCCTGACGGGCGACTCCACGCTCAACCCGCTCGTCGCGCAGTACAGCGCCGAGGCCGGCGGCATGAGCCCGTCCTTTGTCGACTGGTTCCTGTACATGAGCGTGCCTATGCTGGTCGCGCTGCTGTGCACCCTGTTCCTGGGTCTCTTCCTCTTTAAGCCCAGCAAGGAGCTCGTCTACGATCGCGAGCAGATCGTGGCCAAGCAGGCCGCGCTCGGCAAGCTCTCCGTTAAGGAGATCCGCACCGTCGTGTGGCTTGCCATCGCCATCGCGCTGTGGCTCACCGTCTCGGGCGATTACATCGGCTGGGTGACGCTTGCCATCGGCGTCTCTCTCGCCATGCCCATCATCGGCGAGGTCCTCACTCCCGCCAGCTGGAACGCTGTCGACATCAAGTCCCTCATGTTCCTGACGGCCGCCATGGCCGTGGGTTCCGTGGGCGGCGCCACCGGCATGAACGCCTGGATCGCCGACGTCGTGCTTCCCAGCTCCGTGCCCGAGAACATCTTCCTGTTCGCCCTGCTCGTCGCCGCGCTCTCCATGATCATCCACATGTTCATGGGCTCGGTCATGGCCGTGCTCGGCGTGTGCGTGCCGGCGTTCATCAGCTTCGCGGCCGGCTCCAGCGTGAGCACGCTCGCCGTAGGGCTCATCGTCATCCCGTCCATCAACATCGACTACATCCTG
>DAWCEJ010000318.1:0-2623 GCA_052274955.1 Collinsella sp. | reverse complement strand
GGCACCTTTGTGGTGGTTTTACTCGCGCGGATGACTCGGGTTACAATACGCCTGACATATTGCCCCCTTCTCCGGATGGGGGCAGCGTAAGCGCTCTTGTGGCGGCACCGTAGGACTTTGAAGGTGGCCGTCGTAAGGGCGCTTTTTGTTTAGGCACCCGGGCTCGGGCGCATGCTATGAAGGGAGAGCACATGAAGAGCTTTATTGCCGAGGATTCGTTTTGGGAGCTATTTCCGCAGGCGGCTGTCGGTGTTGTGGTCGTAAAGGGCATGAAGCCCGCGGCTCAGATTCCTCAAGAGGACGTGGACGCGATTGCGGCGTTGCTCGACCGCGCCAATATCGACGCGGAGCGTCATCTGACCAGCGATACTATCAGCGAGAACGCACCGGTCAAGGCATGGCGCGAGGCTTATCGGCTGTTCAAGACCAAAAAGGGCGCGCGTTGCTCAATTGAGAACCTGCTCAAGCGCGTGCTCAAGGGCAAACCGGTGGGCCACATTACGCCCGCGGTGGACATCTACAACACGGTGTCGCTGACCTACGCGCTGCCCGTTGGCGGCGAGGACCTGCATGTGATTGAGGGGGATCTTTGCTTGAAGGTGACTGACGGCGGCGATGCGTTCCTGCCACTTGGCGAGGAAACGGATGACCCGACGCTGCCCGGCGAGCTCGCCTACATCGATGATGCGGGCGCCGTATGCCGCTGCTGGAACTGGCGCGATGGCGTTCGCACGGCGCTGTCCGACGATTCGGCCGATGCATTCCTGGCGATTGAGTGCGTGGAGCCCGAGCGGATGGGGGATTGCCAGGCTGCCGTTGATCGTCTCGCCGAGTTGCTCGAGCGCTATCTGGGAGCGACGGTTGTCGTTAAGACGCTTGTGACCCGCGACAATCCCTGCGTGGGGCTGTAGCGAAGTCTGCGGATCAAACTCGATGCCCCAAACCACCACAAAGGTGCCTGTCCCCTTTGTGGTGGTTTTTATGTTGATGGGTTAACAAATGGGATATTAGGGTATGGGTGTTGCCTCGTGCGGCTAAGATGTTTACCCGTTAGCATCATGTAAGCGAAAGGCGGTCGTCTCCCATGCAGCAGAACGACGAGACACGTTTCGAGGACTTTGTCGGACTGATCAGCGGGCTCTACAAGGAGATCCAGCGCATTAAGACATCCGAGGGCGCAAGGCTGGGCCTCAAGGGCTCCGACGTTATGTGCCTGTACTATCTTGAGCGCAGCAAGGACGGCCTGACTGGCGCTGACCTGGCTCGCATGGCAGGCGTGACCCGTGCCGCCGTCTCGCGCACGCTCGCGCATCTGGAGGAGGGCGGCTACGTCGAGGTCGACGACTCGGGTGATGCGGCCGTTAAGTATCGTGCCCCGGTGCGCCTGACCGCTCTGGGCGGCGAGAGCATGAGCGAGGCGGACCGCATCATTCGCGAGGTGCTCGACACCACCGGTAAGGCTATGGGTGTGGAGCAGCGCGAGCAGATGTATGCGTCGCTGCGTACGATTCTCAACACCCTGCGTGAGATCTAAGGCCGCCAAGGCATTTGCTTCCCATTAAAAACTGCATAGTCCCGTTTGAGCGCGTATGCCGTGCCGGGGCATTGCTGTCAAAATTCCCCGCGCGGGACCTGCGCAAGAAAGGATTCGTTATGTCCGTCCGCATTATTACCGATTCCGCAAGCGATATGTCGCCGGCGGAGCACCCCGCTCTGCGTGTTCTGCCGCTGTCCGTCACCTTTGGCACCGATGTGTATATGGATGGCGTCGACATCGATCACCAGCGCTTTTACGAGATGCTTGTGGAGCGCGATGAGCTGCCCAAGACCGGTCAGGTCAACCCGTACGCCTTTTCGCAGGCGATTGCCGAAGCGCGTGAGGCCGGCGATGAGGCCGTGATTATTACCGTGGGCGCCAAGCTCTCGGGCACCAACCAGAGTGCTCGTACGGCACTTGCCGAGGCGCCGGGCGGCGACATGTTCGTCGTGGACAGCAATAACGTTACCCTGGGTGAGCGCGTGCTGGTCGAGTATGCCCTGCGCCTAGTGGACGAGGGCCAGGGCGCGGCCCAGATCGCGGCGGCTGTCGAGGCCGTCCGTGACCGCGTGGTGGTTATTGGTCTGCTCGAGACGCTGGAGTACCTGGTGCGCGGCGGTCGCCTGTCTGCTGCTGCCGGTGCCGTGGGTACGCTGCTCAACGTAAAGCCTGTTGTGGCTGCCGAGGACGGTCTGATCGTGCAGCTGGGCAAGGCGCGCGGTTCCAAGAACGGACGTAACCTGCTCAACCAGAAGGTCGAAAAGGCAGGCGGCATCGACTTTTCCATGCCGCTGGCGCTCGGCTATACGGGCCTTTCGGATGCGGTGCTCAAGAAATACATCGAGGACAGCGCCGCGCTGTGGGCCGGCCATGCCGAGAGCGAGCTGCCCATCCACACCATCGGCGCCACCATCGGCACCCACGTGGGCCCCGGCGCCGTAGCAGTAGCCTTCTTCCGCCCCGCCAACTAACCAACCTGCCATAAACCACCACAAAGGGCAGGCACCTTTGTGGTGGTTTATGCTATTCCGGGTGGAAGGGAGTGAGCAATGGTGTCTGAGGGCTTTTTTGAGCGGGTGTACGAGG
>DAWCEJ010000317.1:0-2859 GCA_052274955.1 Collinsella sp. | reverse complement strand
GTCGCCTACTGGTACCAAAGCGAGCCGCACGCCGTGCTCGCCCCGTTTGCCGCAAGGCAGGACCGCGTGCCCAGGTAGGGTCGCCTCGAAACAAGCCAACGTTATGGGCGCCCGCGGTTGACCATGACTGCGGGCGTCCCTTTGTAAGGAGGATCACATGAGCGAAAAGCAAATGAGGCTCGGCGCCCTCGAAGCCGGCGGGACCAAGATGGTCTGTGCCGTGGTGTCCGGCGACGGCGAGGTCCTCGACCGTATGGAGACCCCGACGCTTACGCCCGCCGAGACCGTCCCGCAGATGATCGAGTGGTTCACCGCCCGCGATGTGGACGCGTTGGGCATCGGTGCCTTCGGCCCGACCTGCGTCAACCCCAACGACGAGCGCTACGGCTCCATCCTCCAGACGCCCAAGCTCGCGTGGCGAGGCCATGGTCTTCGCGCCGCGTTCGCCGACGCCCTCGGGATTCCGGTGGCCTACGACACGGACGTGAACGTTGCCTGCCTCGGCGAAGTGGTCTTCGGCTGCTGCAAGGGGCTCGAGGACGCCGTCTACGTGACCATCGGCACCGGCGTGGGCGCGGGCGTCATGTGCGCGGGCAGACTCCTTCACGGCATGCTGCACCCCGAGGCCGGTCACATGCTGGTAAGGACCCGTCCCATCGAGGAGGGACGCTGCGTCTGCCCGAGCCACGCGAGCTGTCTCGAGGGGCTCGCCTCCGGCCCCGCCATCGCCGCGCGCTGGGGAAAGCCCGCGGCCGAGCTCGCGGACAACGATGAGGTGTGGGCGCTCGAGGGGGATTATCTGGGGCAGATGTGCGCGAACCTCGTGCTCATGTACTCGCCTCGCCGCATCGTCCTCGGCGGCGGCGTGATGCACCAGGAGCAACTCTACGGCATCGTCCGCAAGAAGACCCTCGAATATCTGGGTGGCTACATCCAGACCGCCGAGCTTAAGGACATGGAGAGCTACATCTGCGCCCCGGGCTGCGGCGGCGACCAAGGAATCCTCGGCGCGGCCGAGCTGGCAAGAAGGGCGCTCGCGTAACTTGCGCTCTCTCCGCCATACAACGCGTTAAGAAAAGACGAGCGCTTCTTGCCAATTGAGCGGCAAGAAGTGCTCGTCTTTTGCATTTGTTTTTGGGGCAGGACGCCCCGCCTCCGCTAGAGTCCCTGGACCGCCACACCCACGAGGTTTGGACCGGTGTGGACAAGAAGCGCGGGGCTGATGTCGGAGCGGACGACCTCCACCGCGTTGGCCACGCACTCGCACAGGGCCTGCTCCATGCGGTCGTAGAGGTCGGCGTGGGCCGAGGTGCGGCTCGCGGCAAAGCGCACCTTGGGGTGCTTCTCGACGATGGCGGCGATGAGCTTGACCTCGGTGCGACGCGGTACTTGCACAGCCATTTCGTGTACGCGAGGCTGTTGGCTTTCTGGGCCACAGCAATCACCTTCCCCCTAGTATGATGACCTGAACAATCCTCATGCTAGGGGGAAGGTTTTTGTCGCGTAGCGGAAATTGGCCTCCACCCGCTGAGCGGGTGGCTTTCTATGCCGCGCGTGCCGTGCGGCACGGACTAAAGTCCATGAATAAAAACGAGGATGGCCACGTCCGGCCTCCCTCGCAAAGAGTCTCTGATTGCTCCCACTCATTGGGGACAGACTTACATGAGTGATTGCACTCATTGGGGACAGACTTAAATGAGTGCTCTTGAAATGCCGGCGCCTGGGGACGTTCTTTTTCTGTCTGCAGTTTGGGACGTTCCTTTTCTGTCGGCAGTTTGGGACGGTCCTTAGAGCTGCAGCGCGCCATGAGCGACGAGGCGAAGCGGATCATCCTGTCTTTCGAGTTCTAAGCAGAATTCCCCGTCTCTGAGTAATGATTAGTGCGCATTTGTGCGTATTTGTGTGCGTAGGATTGCGTGGCTATGCGTGTATGAGCACCGTCTGCGGCTGTATTATGACCATTTGGCGGTTATATACGCAAAAGTACGCACATACGCGCTAATTTGTGCGAATATAGAGACGGCAGAAATGTTAGACGCTCCATGACCCAGGAGGCACATATGGCAGATTTCAAGCAGGCTCCACTCGACGCCGCGGCAGCCGCCAAAGCAGCATTCGCTTCGGTCCAGGACAAGCCGTTCCCTAACGACATCTTTACGGCTCCCGAGCTCCGCTGGGCCGTGATCGGGTGCGGCGTTATCGCCAACCAGATGGCCCAGTCCCTCGCTCTTGCCGGCCGCAAGCTCGCGGGCGTCGCCAACCGCACGCTGTCCAAGGCTCAGACTTTTGCCGAGCAGTATGGCATCGAGAAGGTCTATGACACGGTCGAAGACCTCTACGCCGATCCGGACATCGACGCTGTCTATATCACCACGCCGCACAACACGCATATCACCTATCTGCGTGCCGCGCTGGCCGCCGGCAAGCACGTGCTCTGCGAGAAGGCCATTACCCTCAACTCTGCCGAGCTCGACGAGGCCCGCGCCATCGCCGACGAGCACAACGTGGTCCTTATGGATGCCACCACGGTGCTCCACATGCCGCTGTATCAGGAGCTGCGCCGTCGCATGGATGCGGGCGACTTTGGCCACATGAACCTCGCCCAGCTCAACTTTGGCAGCTATAAGGAGTACGGCGACCTGACCAACCGCTTCTACAACCGCAGTCTTGCCGGCGGCGCCATGCTCGACATTGGCGTGTATGCCCTGTCCGTCATGCGCCTCTTTATGGCAAGCCAGCCCGCTGAGGTCGTGTCTCTGGGCAACACCTGTGAGACTGGCGTTGACGTCGCGGGCGGCATTGTCTGCCGAAACGCCGAGCAGCAGCTGGGCGTCGTGAGCCTTACGCTCCACTCGAAGC
>DAWCEJ010000316.1:0-3420 GCA_052274955.1 Collinsella sp. | reverse complement strand
TTTTTTTTCTTTTTTTTTTTTTTTTTTTTTTTTTTCTTGTGGTTTCTCTCGTTTTTCTTTTTTTTTTTTCTTTCCCTTTCTTTCTCTCTCCCCCCCCCCCCCCCCCCGCCGCGTTGCTGCTTTGTGCCGTATAATGTCCACTACCTATGACGCGATACAAAAGAAAGGTGTTTGCCCATGCAGGCACAGAAGGCGGAGGGAACCCGCGACCTTATCGGCGCCGAGATGCGCGCCTGGCAAAAGATGCAGCAGATTGCGGCCGGCGTGTTCGAGCCGTTTGGCTTTAAGCCCATCGAGACGCCCGCGATCGAGCAGGTGGACGTCTTTGTCCACGGCATCGGCCAGTCGACCGACGTCGTTCGCAAGGAGATGTTCCGCGTCTTTAGCGGCGCCAACCTGGAGCGCGTCTTTACCGAGGGCACCGACACCAAGCTCAAGCCCAAGCAGCGCCTGGCGCTTCGCCCCGAGGGCACGGCTGGTGTGGTGCGCGCCGTCGTGGAGAACAATCTGGTGCCCCAGGGCTCCACGCCGTTTAAGGCGTACTACGCCGAGGCCATGTTCCGCGGCGAGCGTCCCCAGAAGGGTCGCCTGCGCCAGTTCCACCAGGTAGGCATCGAGTGGCTCGGCGCTCCCGATCCGGCGGCAGACGCCGAGTGCATCATTATGCTCATGGAGTTCTACAAGCGCCTGGGCTTCGATCTTTCCAAGCTCCGTCTGCTCATTAACTCGATGGGCGATGCCCAGTGCCGTCCGGCCTATCGCGAGCAGGTCAAGCAGTTCATTCTCGATCACGCCGACGAGATGTGTGACGAGTGCCGCGAGCGCGCCGAGCTCAACCCGCTGCGCGCCTTCGACTGCAAGAACGACCATTGCCGCGAGATCATGGCCGACGCCCCGCTGATGGGCGACAACCTGTGCGACGAGTGCCGCGAGCACTACGAGCAGGTCAAGCGCTATCTGGATGCGGCGGGTATCGAGTATGTCGAGGACCCCACCTTGGTGCGTGGCCTGGACTACTACACCCGTACCGTCTTTGAGGTCGAGGCTCCCGGTGCCGGTGTCGGCTCCATCGGTGGCGGCGGTCGCTACGACGGCTTGGTCGAGCTCGAGGGCGGCAAGCCTACGGCCGGCGTCGGCTTCGCCGTCGGTTTTGAGCGCGCCCTGCTGGCCCTGCAGGCCTTTGGCAGCGACCTGGGCGCCGAGGAGGCCCCGTGCGTCTACGTCGCCAATGCCGGCAAGGAGCTGCGCCAGAACGTCTTTGCCATCACGCAGGAGCTTCGCGCCGCTGGCATCGTGACCGAGGCCGACTACCAGGGTCGTTCGCTCAAAGCTCAGTTTAAGCAGGCCGACAAGGTTGGCGCCAAGCTCATTTTGGTCCTGGGTCGCGACGAGCTTGCCGCCGGCAAGGTCAAGGTGCGCGACATGGAGAGCCATGACGAGGCCCTCGTCGATCTGGCCAACGTGGTCGAGGCGGTTCGCGAGCGCCTGTAGCGCATGATTTTTGAGCTGTAGTGCCGCTGAGGTGCCCAGCTCATTGCGAGCGATTGTTACGGGGGTGTTTCGCTTTTATGCGGAATGCCCCCATTTACGTATGCCGCCCACCGAGAAATACGACCATTTAGGGCAAAAACCCTTGCAATGCAGAAAATACTTTTGTGTGGTAAAGCGCAATCAGTGTCGAAAGTATTTCGCAAGCGCCTATAATGAATACCGCATGTTACGTGCATAGAAGGAGGAATGGGAGGAAACGTGGCTGAGAACCTAAGCAACCAGTCTGTACCCGAAGCCGCGGCGCGCGTCGCTGCCGTGGTCAACCGCCTCGTTAACCGAATCGGCTCGAATGCCGAGTCCAGGGAGCGTCTCGCCGAGATCGAGATCCCCGAGGAGCTGCGCGACAACTTGGCGCTGTTCCTGCGCCTGGAGCGCCGTGTGCTTAGCGAGTATGATCCCGAGATCGCGGACCTGTTCGACAAGATCCTGACGGCCGAGATTGTGGCCAATGCCGGAAATCCCGGCGCCCGTGCTGCCGACGAGTCCGTCGACGAGCAGGGCGTGCCCACCGCCGACGAGCCTACTGCTGTGGCGTTTCGTGAGGTCGTCGATCTGATTGACAGCCTGCCGCTCGATAAGCAGCAGGTTATTGTCCGCGCCTTTACGAGCTTCTTCCATCTGGCAAACCTGTCGGAGGAGAACTACCGCGTGGCGCAGCTGCGCGAGCGCGAGGCAGGTGCGTCGACCGATACCGAGGTCGATCCCGCCAACGAACTCACCGTCGCCTATCACCAGTTGGTAAACGAGATGGGTGTCGAGGGCGCCAACGAGCTGCTCGACAAGCTCGAGTTCCACCCTGTCTTTACCGCACATCCCACCGAGGCCCGTCGTAAGGCCGTCGAGGGCAAGATTCGCCGTATCTCCAACCTGCTGGAGGAGCGTCCGCGCCTGGGCGGCTCCGACCTGGTGGAGAACGAGCGCCATATGCTGCAGGAGATCGACGCTCTGGTGCGTACGAGCCCCATCGCGCTCAAGAAGCCCACGCCGGTCGAGGAAGCCGATACCATCATCGACATCTTCGATAACACACTGTTCGATGTGATCCCCGTCATCTACCGTCGTTTTGACGACTGGGTGCTGGGCGACAAGGCCGGTACCGTGCCGCCGCTGTGCCCGGCGTTCTTCCATCCCGGCAGCTGGATCGGTTCCGACCGCGACGGCAACCCCAACGTCACCGCCAAGGTGAGCCGCGAGGTCGCCGCCAAGTACTTCACGCACATGGTGCTCAAGCTCGAGGACAAGTGCCGCCGCATCGGCCGCAACCTTACGCTCGAGGCCGCCTACAGCAAGCCGTCGGCAGAGCTCATGAACCTGTGGAACCATCAGGTCGAGATGAGCGCTCAGTACACGGCTCGCGCCGAGCTGATTTCCGAGCACGAGCCGCATCGCGCCGTCATGCTCGTCATGGCCGACCGTCTGAACGCCACCGTGCGCCGTATCACCGATACCATGTACCACAGCGCCGATGAGTTCCTGGAGGACCTGCGTGTCGTCCAGCGCTCGCTGGCCGCTTGCGGTGCCGTCCGTGCTGCCTACGGCCCGGTCCAGACCATCATCTGGCAGGTCGAGTCCTTCGGCTTCCATATGGTCGAGATGGAGTTCCGTCAGCACTCCGTGGTGCACGCCCGCGCCCTCAAGGATATCCACGAGAACGGTATCCATGGCGACCTGCAGCCTATGACGCGCGAGGTCATCGACACCTTCCGCGCTATCGGTTCCATCCAAAAGCGCTACGGCAAGAAGATGGCGCACCGCTACATCATCTCGTTCACCAAGAGCGCCCAGCATGTGGCCGACGTCTTTGAGCTTGCCCATTTGTCCCTTGCACACGAGGAGGATGTCCCCGAGCTCGACGTGATCCCGCTGTTC
>DAWCEJ010000315.1:0-1826 GCA_052274955.1 Collinsella sp. | reverse complement strand
GTGCTCGATAGCTGCCGCCGCAACGAGTCCATCTCCAAGCTGGTCAAGGGCTTTATGATCGAGTCCTACCTGGAGGATGGCAACCAGCCGGTCGACGGCGGCGTCTTTGGCAAGTCGATCACCGACCCGTGCCTGGGCTGGGAAAAGACCGACTACCTCATCCACGAGATCGCGGAGCGGGTTTAGAGTTACGGCGTTTTACCAAACGCCGTAACCGGCCGACGCTGCAAACCAGCCAGAGCGGCAATCTGCCTTTCAGCTTCGACGGCATGACCAAAAGGTCAATGCCGCCTCGCTTCAAGGCACCTTGCTCGCTCTGGCGGGCTTTCGCTGTCGTTGCCAAGACATCGGCGTTGCCAAAGCCGGCACTTGGGGACGCTCCTTTTGAGGTAGTCGTGACAGTTAGGGATGCGGCAGTTAGGGACGTTCCTTTTAATATGAGCAGGACATTGTCAAGAGGCAAAATCGGGCCTGGCCCCAACGATATGGGGTCAGGCCCTCTCCCTATATCAGCCCGTCCGCGGCGACCTCGGCGTGTCTTACCGACGCTCGTCTTTGCAGTTTAATATCCGCCCGCGGCGATCTCTCGCTGGGCAATCCGTTGCTACGGCTGAGGCTTCTACGTCGAACCGACAGTCTGTGCACGCGTGTGGCGCCCTGGGCGCTCGCAGAAAAGGGACCTGAGGTTCGCCTCAACGGCTTCGGATCGAACCGCTTCCGGGGTGACTGGCTTATGTGCGGGGGACCGCCCCCCTACGCCTCCTCGGCCATGAGGCCGACCGCCCATACCCAGCAGGCGAGCTCGCGCGCCGTGGCGACGTTCTGCCGTGGACCCCGCGCGCGAGCAGCGCCTCCCGCCTCTCGACAAGCCTCCGCACGCCCTTGGCGGCATGCCTCCGGGCGACCCGGTCCGGGGCCTGGCCCCTGGCGGGGTCCTTCGGCCGCCCCGAGCACGTCAGGTAGTGCCACGCGGCCTCGACCAGCGTCTTCCTCAGGTGCTTGTTGCCGGCCTTGGTGATCGCGCCCCTGCGGTCGCTCTCCCCGCTGGAGTGCTCGGAGGGCGTCAGGCCGACCCACGCCGCGAACGGGCGGGCGTTCGACTGGATAGAAAAGCGCCCGTCGGCGGTGGTGCCGGCGGGCGCTGCTGTGCGAGATGTCGCGTTGTGGGCCTAGTGCCTCATAAAGTGGTATTCGATCACATTGCTGTAGGGGTGACCCGGACCCACAATGCCCTGCGGGAACAGCGGCTGGTGCGGCGTGTCGGGGTACATCTCGGCCTCGAGGGCAAAGCCGGCGCCCCAGCCATAGTTGGCATCGTCCTTGGCGTGCTCGTCGCCCAGCCAGTTGCCGGTGTAGAGCTGCACGCCCGGGGCGGTGGTGTAGTAATCCAACTCACGACCGGTCCACATCTCCTCGACGTGCATCGCGCGGCGCAGATTACGGCCGTACTGATAGCCATCGATGCACAGGCAGTGATCGTAGCCACGGGCCTGCTTAATCTGCGGGTCGTCGGCTTCCATGCCAGGAGCGACGGGGCGCAGCTCACGGAAGTCAAACGGCGTGCCTTCGACCGGAGCGATCTCGCCGGTGGGGATGTTCTGCTCGTTGATGGGCAGGTAGTGGGCAGCGTTGGCAACAAAGAAGTGCTCGCAGTCCATGCCGGCGTTATGGCCGGCAAGGTTAAAGTACGTGTGGTTGGTCATGGACACGTAGGTGGCGCGGTCGCTCTCGCAGCCATACTCGATGCGAAAGACGCCGGTGCGTGTAACGGTAAACACGGCCGTAAAGGTGCGGTTGCCGGGAAGGCCCAATTCGCCATCCTCAAG
>DAWCEJ010000314.1:0-2438 GCA_052274955.1 Collinsella sp. | reverse complement strand
CGTCTCCTTCGCCGGCCCCTACTATTACACGCAGCAGGCCATCCTGGTGCTCGCCGACAACGACGACATCAAGAGCGTCGATGACCTGGCCGATAAGAACGTCGCCGTCCAGTCCGGCTCCAACGGCCCCGCCATCCTGGAGAAGTTCGCCCCCAAGGCCAGCCAGCAGGAGTTCAAGACCGACGAGGAGGCCCGCCAGGCACTCCAGCAGGGCCGCGTTGACGCCTACGTCATCGATAACAACATGCAGCAGAGCTCCCTGGTCCGCGAGCCCGGTAAGTACAAGATCGCCGGCAAGCCCTTCGGCAACAAGGAGCCCTACGGCATCGGCCTGCCGCTTGATTCCGACGGCGTCGCCTTTGTCAACGACTTCCTTAAGAAGATTGAGGACGACGGCACCTGGACCAAGCTGTGGCAGATCTGCATCGGCGATCGTACGGGCGACACCAATGTTCCCGAGCTGCCCGAGGTCGGCGCCTAGGCAGCGAGCCTGGTAACGGCCACAACGAAACCATACGGAAACGCACGATGCGCTTTATTGCGATAAACTGTTTCCTTACTGAGTTGTCGGGGCTTCCGTACACACGGGAGCCCCTTTCCTTATCGGCGGGAGGTCCGCATGAGTCTCTCCGAACTCTGGTCGCTCTATGGCCAGAACTATATCGACGCGCTGCTAGCAACCTGGGGCATGACACTTGAGTCATTTGCCATCGCCATGATGCTGGCCGTTGCCGTCACCGTGATGCGCGTGTCGCCGCTCAAGCCGCTTCGCGTCTTTGGCGACCTATATGTCCAGGTGTTCCGTAACATCCCCGGCATCGCACTGCTTATCATCGTCGTCTACGCGCTGCCGCCGCTCAAGGTCGTCCTGCCCTATCGAACCTGCGTTATCGTCGCCACGGTCTTTTTGGGCTCGGCCTTTGGCTCCGAAAACTTTATGAGCGGCATCAACACCGTCGGCGTCGGCCAGGTGGAAGCCGCCCGCTCGCTGGGCATGAGCTTTAGTCGTATCCTCGCCAAGATCGTGATTCCGCAGGCACTGCGCTCGAGTGTGCTGCCCATGACCAACCTCTTTATCGCCGTCATGCTCACCACCGCGCTCGGCAGCCAGGTGCCGCTTAAACCGCAGGAGCTCACCGGCGTGGTGAGCTACATCAACACGCGCTCGCTCGGCGGCGTCGCCGCGTTCTTTATCTCGGCGCTCGGCTACCTGGGCACGGCCTTTGTGGTGAGCCACATTGGCAACTACATCGATAAGAAGGTGAGGATCCTCCGATGAGCAAGCACTCCACCTCCGCGCTCACCATGCGCGATGCGCTCTACGAGGCTCCCGGCCCCAAGATGCGCGCCAAGATTCGCATCGGCACCGCCATCTCACTCGTCGCCGTCGCCGCGCTCGCCGTCCTGGTGCTGCAGCGCTTTTATGTGACCGGTCAGCTTTCGGTCCACTATTGGTATTTCTTTACGCACCTCACCACCTGGAAGTTCCTGCTTGCCGGCTTTGAGGGCACCGTTAAAGTCGCACTCACCGCTGGCGCCATCGCGCTGGTGCTGGGCTTAGCCCTTATGCTCGGCCGCACCAGCGACATTAAACCGCTACAGCTGGTCTGCCGCCTGCTCATCGATTTCTTCCGCGGCGTACCGAGCCTGCTGTTCATTTACTTCTTCTTTTTGGTGCTGCCCCAGTACAAGATCGCGCTGCCATCGTTTTGGATGCTCACGCTTCCCGTCGCGCTCGCTGCCGCCGGCGTGCTCGCCGAGATCTTCCGCGCCGGCGTCAACGCCGTGCCGCGCGGCCAGGTCGAGGCCGCCCAGGCACTCGGCCTCTCCAAAGCTAAAATCACCTTTAAAATCGTGTTACCGCAGGCTGTTCGGTTTATCATTCCGTCGTTGATTTCGCAGCTTGTGGTCGTAGTCAAAGACACCACCGTCGCCTATGTGGTGAGCTACCCCGACCTCATGCAAAATGCCCGCGTGCTCATTACCAACTACGACGCCCTCGTGTCGGTCTACCTGGTAATCGCGGTCATCTACATCCTCATCAACGTCGCGATCAACAAGGCCGCCGTCTACGTTTCGCAGCGCACTGGTGCGACCATCATCCGCTAAGTACCCACGTTCTCAAAGCATAAGGAGCCGAGCACCATGGCACAGAGCACCTCTTCCACCGGCAATCAGCCGTTAATCGAACTCAAGCACGTCGATAAGCACTATGGCGATCTACACGTCCTCAACGACATCAATCTCTCGGTCGCCCGCGGCGAGGTCGTCGTTGTGATCGGCCCCTCGGGCTCGGGCAAGTCGACCATGTGCCGCACCATCAACCGCCTGGAGACCATCGACTCGGGCGAGATCCTCATCGAGGGCGAGCCCCTGCCGCAGGAAGGCAAGGATCTTGCCCGCATGCGCGCTGAGCTGGGCATGGTGTTTCAGCAGTT
>DAWCEJ010000313.1:0-1022 GCA_052274955.1 Collinsella sp. | reverse complement strand
GCGGCATCGGCGGCGCGTCCAAGCTCGGCGTTCTTATCAAGGGCTCAAACTACCTCGAGACGCTTGCCGACGTTGACACCGTCGTCTTCGACAAGACCGGCACGCTCACCAACGGCACCTTCTCGGTCGTCGCGGTGCACCCCGAGGCCGGCTATACCGAGCAGTCGCTCCTCGAGGTCGCGGCCCTTGCCGAGTCGTTCTCCGACCACCCCATCGCCCAGTCCGTACGTGCCGCCTACCAGGGCGAGGTCGACCCCAAGCGCGTGAGCGACTCCGCCAACGACGCGGGTCATGGCGTAACGGCAACCATCGACGGCAAGCACGTCGTCGTCGGCAACGCCAAGATGCTTGCCGCGGCCGGTGTCCACGCTCCCAATTGCGAGGTCGTCGGCACGATTCTGCACGTGCTGGTCGACGGCGCGTACGCCGGCCACATCGTGATTGCCGACACCGTTAAGGCCGACGCCGAGCAGACGATCCGCGACCTGCACGCCGCCGGCGTCAAGCACACCGTTATGCTCACGGGCGACCGCGAGGAAGTAGCGGCTGCGGTGACTAAGCAGCTCGGTCTCGATGAGTTCCATGCGCAACTGCTGCCGGGCGACAAGGTAGAGCGCGTCGAGGCGCTGCTTTCGGCCGAGAGTGGCAAGGGCAAGCTCGCCTTTGTCGGCGACGGCATCAACGACGCACCCGTGCTCACGCGCGCCGACGTCGGAATCGCCATGGGCGCGATGGGCTCGGATGCCGCAATTGAGGCCGCCGACGTCGTGCTCATGGACGACAAGCCGTCCAACATCGCCCGCGCGATTCGCGTGGCGCGCAAGACCATGACGATTGTTTGGCAGAACATCATCTTTGCGCTGGGTATTAAGCTGCTGATCCTGGTGCTTGCGGCGCTGGGCATTGCCAACATGTGGCTTGCCGTGTTCGGCGACGTGGGCGTGGCGATCATCGCCATCCTGAACGCCATGCGCGCGATGGGTGTCAAGAACCTGTAGCGCTCGTGGTCCCTCCGGCCGGGG
>DAWCEJ010000312.1:0-5266 GCA_052274955.1 Collinsella sp. | reverse complement strand
GACGAGAACCGCAAGCTCGACGAGCGCGTCCGCGCCTTCCTGACCCGCGGCGTGACCGGCGACACCGACATCAACATCATCGACACCGCCGAGTTCGCGATCCCCGGCCTTGACGACGAGTTCCGCGTCATCGTCTCCCCGTGGATCCTCTCCTCGCTGGTCACCGACCGCCTGGCTCGCTACTACGAGACGGTCACCAAGCACAATCTCAAGTATCGCCGCTACTATCACCAGTTCGACTACTAAGAGCAAATAACGTTTGTGTAATTGGGCCCCGCTCCTATATGGAACGGGGCCTCGTTTAGGTTGGAGAGTAATTATGAGCTATCCGCAGCTTGCCGTCATGAATATCATCCATCGTTATTTTGACCTTGAGGAATTCTTTTCTTCGGCAGCGGTCTCGGGCTACACGTGTTGCGAGCTTTGGACCGGAGCGATGCATCTGTATGTCGATTGCCATGGATACGATTCGCTCGAGCAGGTGCGGGAGCTGTCACAGCGGTATGGGGTTCGGATTGTGGGGCTTTGTCCCGAACAGAACAACCCCAAGCCGTGGAATATCGCAGCGCGCGGGAATGAGGCACGTGCCCGCACGCTCGCGTACTTTAAGAACGTTGTGGATATCGCGGCTGAACTTGGAGCCGAGCAGGTCATGGTCTCGAGTGGCTGGGCATTTTTGAACGAACCGATCGAGGATGCGTGGGGTCGCAGCACCTCGATGCTGCGTACGATTGCCGAGCATGCGGGAGAGCACGGCGTGCGACTGGTACTCGAGGCCCTACAGCCGGTTGAGTCGACGATCGTGAACTCGGCGGCCGACACGAAGCGCATGATCGAGGCAGTTGATCATCCAGCACTTAAGGCGTGTCTGGATATGGGCGCCATGGCGGTGGCGGGGGATACCATCGACGATTATTTCGATCTGCTTGGCGATGATGTCGCCCACGTGCATTTTGTCGATGTTGCGGCAGATGGCACGACGCATCTTGCCTGGGGTGACGGCGACCGCGATATGCACGCCGACCTGGATAGGCTGGTGGCGCGCGGCTATCGCGGAGTTGTTTCGGCCGAGACCTATGACTGGCGCTATTTTGCCGACCCCGCAGCTGCCGATGCGCAGGTAATGGCAGAGTATCGTCGTGCGATTGGCGCCTAAGTGGGACAGGGCGCCGAGCTGGCGTTTGACGTTTTTTGAGAAACGGGACGTGCTTTCCGCTTGAGGCTTCTGGCGGAAAGCACGTCCCAGAACAGGCGCTCAGAATGGGACACACTTTCCGCTGAGGACCTCAACCGGAAACCGCATCCCAGTTTTTGGCTGGCGGGCGGGACACGCTTTCCCCTATGTTTCCAAATGAATACGCTATGAGCCGAGGAGGACGATTCTCCCCGCAAACACTCTAGTATGCTAAAGTACCCAGAAGACCGGCGGAGCTATGCCGGTCTTCTGCTCTATATGAAACACAGCATGAGGAGGCTCACCAGATGACGGCCACACCGTGGGGATTCCGGGACATATTGCCCGAGGAGGCTCAGGCGCGCGAGGAGATCGCATGTACGGTGAAGGGCTGCTTTAGGGAGCATCATTACCTGCCGGTCGAGACGCCACTGCTCGAGGACAAGGGCTCACTCGAGGAGGGCGGCCGCATTGCGGACACGCCGTTTAAGCTCTTTGACGATGATGGTCGCCTGCTGGTGGTCCGTCCCGACAACACGCTGCCGATCGTTCGCCTGGTTTCGACTCGCATGCGCGCGGCCGATCTGCCGCTGCGCCTTCGCTACGAGGCGCCGGTGGTCCGCGAGTGTCAGCGCAATGCCGGCGGCTCGCGTCAGTTTACGCAACTGGGTTTTGAGCTTATCGGCGCGGGCGATACCGCGGGCGATGTCGAGATTGTCTCGCTCGTGGCCGAGGCCGTGCGCAAGTTGGCGCTGCCCGATGCGCGCATTATCGCAGGTAGCGTGCGTCCGTTTAAGGAGCTGCTTGCGGCGTGCGAGGATCGTGAGCTGGCTGCCGAGGCCCTGCGCTGCGTGCATGCCAACGACTTTGTGGGCCTCGATGCCCGCGTGGCGGCAAGCACCGAGTCCGATGCCGTCAAGGCCGCCATTAGCGAGCTGCCGCGTCTGCACGGCGGTGCCGAGGTGCTCGACCGCGTGGACGCGCTGCTGGAGGCCGCCGGTATCGTCGCGCCGCTGACGCGCGAGCTGCGTGCCCTGGTCGAGGGCCTGGCACCCGAGGACGCCCAGGTGCTGTCGTTCGACTTCTCTATCATGAACTCTTTCGATTACTACACGGGCCTGGTCTTTAAGGCCTATGCCGGCGGCCTGCCCGATCCGGTGGGCTCGGGCGGTCGCTACGACTCTATCTTTACCGGCGCATTTGGCGACGGTATCGAGGTGCCGGCGGCGGGCTTCGCCTTTTCGCTCGAGCGCCTGGAGGCCGCGCGCACCTCGGCCGAGGACGCCGCTTCCGACGGCGATCACGCTGCGGGCCGTGGCGCCGAGGGCCCGCTGCGCATCGCCGTGCCCAAGGGCTCGCTTAAGGCCGACACGCTCGACGTGCTCGAGGCCGCGGGCTTGGACGTCTCTGAGCTGCGCGACCCCGGCCGTCACCTGATCGTGCGCGGCCGCGACACGCGTGCCGGCGAGGGCACGGTCGGCGATATCGAGTTTGTCATCGTGCGTCCCGGCGACGCGCCCGCCTTTGTGGGCTGCGGCGGTGCCGATTGCGGCATCTGCGGTTGGGACTCGCTTATCGAGGCAGACCTCAACCTGCTGCAGCTGGGCGATCTGGGCTACGGGCTGTGCACCTTTATCGAGGCGGAGCCCGCGTGGCGCGCCGGCCAGGCCGAGCGCAACTATGCCCGCCGCGGGTCGCTTCGCGTGGCCACCAAGTACCCGCGCATCGCGAGCGCCTGGTATGCCGAGCGCGGCGTGAACGCCGACATCGTTTCGCTGCACGGCAACATCGAGCTGGGGCCCATCGTCGGTATGACCGATCGCATCGTGGATGTTACCGCCACGGGTGCCACGCTGCGCGACAACGACCTGGTCATCACCGGCCGCATCATGAACTGTACTGCCCGCTTCTTTGTCAACCCGGGTGCCGCGCGTCTGGATCCGCGTGTGCGCAACTTGGCCGACCGCCTGGCGGCGGCCGTGAAGGACAAGCATTTTGAGCCCGTCGCGGGCTCGGCGCAATAGCGCGAGCACGCACGGGCGCCCCAACGTCCGGGCTGCGGGCTGATTGGCGCCGCCGCCCGGCCTTTCGTTTTTCAGACGCAACCTCGACCGATAGGGGATACCGATATGAAGACCATCAAGCTTGCTCCCGGTGAGCGCCTCGTTACCAACCAGCTCAACCGCAAGGGCGTGCTGCCGCAAAACATCGTCGACGCTGCCCGCGATATCGTAGCCAACGTGCGCGCCAACGGCGATGCCGCGGTGCGCGACTATTGCCAGCGTTTTGATGGTGTTGAGCTGCAGAGCTTCCGTCTGCCGCAAGAGCAGATCGATGCCGCGCTCGAAGGCCTCGATCCCGCCTTTGTCGCGGCGCTCGAAAAGGCCGCATGCCAGATTCGCGAGTTCCACCAGCGCGAGGTCGAGCAGAGCTGGTTTACCACGCGCCCGGACGGCACGATGCTCGGCGTTAAGGTGACCCCGCTTGCTGCGGCCGGCATCTACGTGCCGGGCGGCCGCGCGCAGTATCCCTCCACCGTGCTCATGAACGCCATTCCCGCCAAGGTGGCCGGCGTCAAGCGCGTGGTCATGGTGACTCCGCCGCAAAAAGATGGCCTGATCAGCCCGTATACGCTCGCGGCCGCCAAGCTCGGTGGCGTGGACGAGATCTATATGGTGGGCGGCGCCCAGGCCGTGGCCGCGCTGGCGTACGGTACCGAGACCATTCCGCGTGTCGACAAGATCACCGGCCCGGGCAACGCCTTCGTCGCCGCTGCCAAACAGATTGTCTCGGGTGACGTGGGTATCGATATGGTCGCCGGTCCCTCCGAGGTCTGCGTGCTGGCCGACGCCACGGCCAAGCCTATGGTGGTCGCGGCCGACCTGATGGCCCAGGCCGAGCATGATCCGCTGGCGGCCTGCTATCTGGTGACCTGCGACGAGCAGTTTGCGCGTGAGGTCGAGGCGGGTATCGACATTCTGGTAGCGCAGTCGCCGCGTGCCGAGATCACGCGTGCCTCGCTCGACAATGAGGGCACCATCGTGGTGGCAGCCGACATGGCTGCCGCCGTCGAGGCGGTGAACACCGTGGCGCCCGAGCACCTGGAGCTGCACTGCAAGGATGCGATGGGCCTGCTCGGCGGTATCCGCAACGCCGGCGCCATCTTTGTGGGCGCTTGGAGTTCCGAGCCGCTCGGCGATTACGTTGCCGGCCCCAACCACACGCTGCCGACCGGCGGCACCGCCATGTTCTCCAACCCGCTTTCGGTGGAGGAGTTCGTCAAGCGCTCGAGTGTCATTTGCTATACGCCCGAGGGCTTGCTCTCCGACGCTCCCGCTACGCAGCGTCTGGCCGAGGCCGAGGGCCTGTGGGCACACGCGCTTTCTGCCGCACTGCGCCGTCGCGTGTTGGAGCAGGGCGAGGATGCCGTGAGCGCCGAGTTGCTCGCCGCGGCCGACCTGACCAAGGTTGCCTGGCCGGGCGACGCCGTGGCGACGGTTGCCGAGGGCGTTGACCTGGCGGCTGTGAGCGCGGATGGCGTTGGCCCGACCGGCAAGGAGGCCTAATATGGCCGAGCTGACGCCCCGTATGAAGGAGCTCGTCCAGCCCTACTTGGCCGGCATTGAGCCCTACGACCCCAATTTTACGCCCACGCGCATCAACCTTTCGGCCAACGAGAACACCTATCCCGTGCCGGCTGGCGTGCGCGAGGCGGTCGACGCCGCCCTGGCTGCCATGCCGCTCAACCGCTATCCCGATCCCATGTCTAACGACCTGCGCGACGAGCTTGCTGCCTGGCATGGCGTGACGCGCGAGAACATCTGCGTGGGCAACGGCGGCGACGAGCTGCTCTATAACTATCTGCTGGCGTTTGGCGGTGCGGGGCGGACCCTGCTCAACTGCCCGCCGTGTTTTAGCGAGTACGCGTTCTTTGCGTCGCTCTGCCAGACCGAGGTGCGCGACGTGTGGCGTGATCCGGCGAGCTTTGAGCTCGACCAAGCTGCCGTGCTCGCGGCCGCGCCCGAGTGCAACCTGGCAATCGTGACCTCGCCCAATAACCCCACGGGTGATGTGGCGCCGCTCGACTTTGTC
>DAWCEJ010000311.1:0-3590 GCA_052274955.1 Collinsella sp. | reverse complement strand
ATGCGGGACAGCGCCGCGACCATGCGCGACTGAAGCTGCACTTCCGACTCGCCGCCAAAGGCCACCGGATAATCGCCCCAGGGCTGCGGCGGCATCTCGCGATTTGATGTGCCCTCCAGCGAGCCAAAATGCCACTCACGCAGGTCATCGACCAGCTCAATGGAACGGTCCTCGCCAACGATAAGCTCGGCCGTATGCCGCGCCCGGCCCAACGGCGAGGAATACACATGATCGAAGGCCACGCCGCGCGCCGCAAACGCCGTACGCGCCGTCAGCGCCTGCTCGCGCCCGCGCGCCGTAAGCGGCGAATCGTGCCAGCCCTGCAAAATGCTCTGCACATTGAGCTCAGTCTGCCCATGCCGCACCAAATACAGATCCGCCACACACCCTCCCCTCGTACCACCACAAAGGGGACAGGAGCCTTTGTGGTGATTTTGCCGCCGGATTGCACCGCAACGACGCACAACTACAGCAGCACGTCGGCAAGCGGACGCTTGGGTACGTGGTGCACCTGCGCCTCGTCGCGCCAATAATTGATGGAGCCGTCGGGGTTGGAATCGATCGCATCGATCACCTGTGTCTCGGCCGGAATGCCAAACGCCATGATCAGCTTGAGCTCATACTTGTCGTTATCGAGCCCCATGGCATCGATCGCGTGGAGCGTAAAGGCCTTGAACATGCAGGCTGCCACCTCGGGCGTGGCGCTGCGGGCGGCGAGCATCATCGTCTGCGCGGCAATGCCCGTGTCGACCTCGGTAATGGGAGCGGCGGGCTTGCCCGGAACGGCGCGCTCGGCAAGAATCGCGATGTAGCCGGTCGGGCGCTCACCCTCGGCAGGACCCGGCCAGTCCTCAAGTGCGCCGGCCCATGCGAGCTCGTCAAATACACGCGCGCAATCCTCGGCACCGCTCACCACGTGAAAACGCAGACGCTGAGCATTGGCGCCGCAGGGAGCCAGGTGCGCCAGTTCCGCCAGCTCGAGCAAAAACTCGCGCGGCACGCGCATGGACTCGTCAAAACGGCGGCACGTACGGGCACGACGGACCAGCGCATCAAACGCTTCCAGACCGAGCTTTTCGCAACCTTGCTTTGCCATCGATTCGGCACTCGACGGTGCCTCGGGAACTGCTTCGTTCATAGGGACCCCCAATACAAGCCAATTGTCCTTAGGAAAATCTAACCTAAAACGTAGGCAATAACGAACAGGGCTGCAATGTTCTACACCTGTTGAATAGAAAATCGCGACGTGGGGAACAACGGAAACAATTCGGGGCCTTTGGGTTACGTTTCGCCCTCCCCGACCCATACGTCGGCGCCCTTAGGGGATACTGGTTGTAACGATCAAGGCTTACGCCGCACGGAAAGGAGACATTATGGGCATCTTTAAGAACGATGACCAAAAATCGAGCCAGTTTGGATTTGACGAGAAAAGCATGGCGGGCAAAGCCGTCAAGGCCGTACGCTGGATCTACGCCATCACGGGCGTCTTAGCGCTCATTGCTGGTATCGCGCTGCTTTTTGCACCCGCCAAGTCCCTCGTCTTTTTGACGACTGTCCTGGGTTTTTACTTTGTAATCACTGCTGCCATCAGGCTGCTCACTGCCATTTTTGAGCCGCTGCTGCCCACCGGTTGGCGCGTGACGAGCATCATCTCCAACCTACTCATTATCTTGGGCGGCGTCATAATCCTGCGCAACCAGGCCTTCTCGACCGCGACGCTCACCACGATGGTGGTTATCGTGGCCGGCTTTGGCTGGATTGTCGAAGGTGTCATGTCCATTCTGGAGTCCGAGCTTTCGTCCAACCGCGCCCTTGCCATCCTGAGCGGTGCACTCTCCATCATCGCCGGCATGTTCGTGTTTATCTATCCGCTGTGGTCGGCCAAGATGCTCGTCATCTTTAGCGGCGCCGCGCTGCTGGTGTTTGGCGTAACGCTCATTGTTCGCGCTATTCAATTTGGCAAACTGGTGCACTAGATGCCACGAACGCTCTTTATTGATGCAGACGCCTGCCCGGTCACGCGCGAGTCGATTGACTGCGCGCGGCGGGCGGGCGTCGCCGTTGTTATCGCCGGCAACAGCACGCAAAACCTGGAACGGCACATTCGCCGCGACGACCCGCGCGATGCCGAGCACGCGCGACGCGGCTTTTGGGTCACGACGCTCGACGTGAGCGTGGGCGCCGACAGCGCCGACTTTGCCATTGTCGAACGCCTGCAGGCGGGCGACGTGGTCGTGACGCAGGACATTGGCTTGGCGAGCATGGTGCTCGGGCGCGATGCCGCCGCCATCGGTGTGCGCGGGCGCGTCTACGACAAAGCGACCATCGACATGCAGTTGTTTATTCGCCACGAGGAAAAGAAGGTACGCCGCGCCGGGGGACGCACTCGCGGTCCGGCAGCATTTACCAGCGAAGACCGCGCCCGCTTTAAACGCAACCTCACCGAGTTGCTGCACTAACCAAGGTAGATTTTTGAGACATGCCTAAAATCTACCTTTTTGTTTTGCCGATTGACGCGCATCCAACGCCCAGGTCATGGCGGTGGAATTTATGGCATGTCCTAGTTTTACGGCATGCCCCAAACATCCACTTAGAACCCAAAGGCGGAAAGGATAAGGCCCCAGCCAGCGCCGATGACGTACATCATGATCAGGAACACGACATTTTCGCGGGCGCTGCGGTTGGTGCGGAACAGCACCAGATAACCCACGCCGGCGGAAATGAGCGTGCCGGCGAGCATCGGCGCCAGTTGCAGCGCGCCTTCCAGATACAGCTGTGTAATGACCACGCTCGCCGAGCAATTGGGAATCAGCCCGACAAGCGCCGAACCCAGGACAGCGAGTATCTCGTTGCCACGCAGGAACTGCTCGATCGCGGACTCCCCGAAGGTCTCGAGCACGGCGACCAGAATCAGCGTCACCAGAAAAATGAATACCGATACCTGCACGGTGTGCGAGATGGCGCTGCGAATAATCGACAGGAGGGGCGCGCCCTCGTGAGAGTGGGAGTGACCGTGGCCATCATGGTGTTCATGCTCGCCCTCATGACCGTGATCGTGCCCATGTCCGTGTTCGTGCTCGTCCTCATCTTCATCGCAACCGCAATGGTCGCGCTCGCACAACTCGTGGATGTGGTCGGCGCTCACGCCCGCCTCGGCCACCTCGTCGATGATGTCACCGCCGCTGTGGTCGTCATGCGCGCAGTTCACATGAGCCGGATTGGCAGCGGTCCCCAGCACGGTACGGCGAATCGCCGCATGCGCGCGAGCGTTACGACGCAGGCCGCGAATGGCGGCGTCCACGATAAAGCCCGTGACCAGCGCGATCAGTGCCTTCGAAGCCAAAAGCATCGCCATGATCTGCACGGGCACCTGCTCGGCGAGCAACAGCGGCAGCATCTCGTCGGAGGTCGAAAGGAACACCGCCACCAACGTGCCCAAGGTCACGACACGGCCGGCGTACAGCGTTGCTGCCATGGCCGAAAATCCGCACTGCGGCACAATGCCCAGCAGCGAGCCAACCACGGGACCCGCAGCGCCGGCGCGCTTGATAGCGCCGTTGACGCGGTCGCCCGCAACGTGCTCAAGTGTC
>DAWCEJ010000310.1:0-18217 GCA_052274955.1 Collinsella sp. | reverse complement strand
CGGCAAGGATCATACGAACGCCGTTATAGACGATGGTGACACCAACGGCGAAGGACAGGGCACAGGTCAGGGCATAGACAATCACGTTGTCGCCGCCAGCGGTCTTGGTAACGACCGCAGGATCTGCGATGTAAGCGGCGAAAGCGGTAACCAGGTAGAAGAAGGCCATGGTAAGAGCCGTGGAGATGGTAGTGTCGCGCAGGAAGGCGAACTTCTCGGGAACCTCGATCTTCTCGGTGCTGTTCTCCTCGGCGTCCTTAGCAAAAAGCGTACCGACTGCAGCGGAGATGTAATAGGCGAGTGAACCGAAGTGGCCCATGGCGATTTCATCGCCATCGGTAACCTTCTCGGTGAAACGCTGACCAACGGCGGGAAGCATAGCGCTCACGAGGCCCAGGAACATGCCGCCCACGATGACAAGCTGGACATCCTGGAAGCCAGATGCCTGCAGAACGGCAGACAGCAGGCAGGCCATAAACATGCTGTGATGGCCCGTCAGGAAGATGTACTTAAACTTGGTAAAGCGGGCAATGATAATGTTCACGACATAGCCGAGAATCAGGATCATCATGGTCTGAACGCCGAGGACGCTCTGAGCCATCGAAACGACGACCTCGTTGTTGGGCACGACGCCGGTGATGTGGAAACCGGTCTCGATGAAGGTACCCAGCGGAGCAAGGTTCTCCTGAACAACAGCGGCGCCGGCGGACAGCATGATGTAACCAAGAATGGGCTTCAGGGTGCCCGTCATCACCTTGTGGGCAGGACGCTTAAGCGCGACAAGGCCCACAAAGGCAAATAGACCCATAATCCACGCTGGCTTGGTCAGAATCGATTGGATAAACTCAAGTATGGGAAGGATGGCTTGCATCTGCGCTTCCTTTCTCTCTAACGTGGGCGCGTTTCCCTCTTCCACAGGGAACCGCCCTTTTTTGTGCCGCTTTAGGCGTTAGCGGCGGCCGCCTTGATTGCCTCGAGGGCGTCTTCGCGGATCTTCTTCTTGTTCACATAGCTGCGAACGATCACAACGTTGCCGTGGAGCTCGGGGGCGAGTTCCTTAACGGTGATGAACAGATCCGGATTTGCGGAAGAAGCACCGTTCAGGTCCATAGACTCAACGTCGGCCTTGATGCCCTCCTCCTCGCAAAGCTCCTCGACTTTGCCAGCGAGCATCAGGCTGGACCCGATGCCGTTTCCGCATACGGTGATGATATGCATGGCAACCTTCCTCTCCTACACGTGACGGTTTTCCGTCTATCCAAAAGCGGCGACGCATCGCCGTGCCATTAAGGCCTAAAAGAATGAACGCATGGTCTCCAAAACCTGCTCGGGCGTATCGCATGCGCTGAGCTTGGCAACGCAGTCCTCGTCCTCGAACATCTGCGAAAGCTCCGCCAAGCAGCCAAGATGAGCCTTGGGGTCGGGTGCGCAAATACCCACGAGCACGTGAACCGGATCGAAATCCTCGTGTCCAAACGCAATGGCAGGGTCAAGCGTGACGATACAGATCCCCGCTTCACTCACATTGCCATCTGCCTGAGCGTGGGGCATGGCGATGCCCTCTTCCAAGACCATATAGGGGCCGAATTTGTGAACCGATGAAATCATGGCGTCAACATAGCTCTGGTCGCATTTGCCAGCGTCTACGAGCAACTTACCGCATGCCCTGATCGCTTCCTCCCAGTCGGAGGCCTCGACGTGGCAGGCAACAAGCTCGGGCTTAAGAAGATCGGTCAGCATACTCGTCCCCTACTCCTCGGGCAGGATATGAAAACCAAGCGCCTGAATGTCGCGGGCAAAGCCCTTGACCGTATCAAGCGAGTACTCAAGCAAATCTTTCCCGAAATTCTTGCGCTTGGCAAGAAGGGCATTGGGGACCGTAATGATCTGGCATCCAACGGACTCCGCCTGGAAGATATTGAGGACCTCGCGCGTAGACGCCCAGAGAACCTCGGCAGCAGGCTTAACGGCAGCCTTCTTTACGGACTCCGCCATGAGGGGCAGCGGATCGACGCCGGTATCGGCAATGCGACCGGCAAAGATGGACAGAATAGAGGGGGTCTCAGCAGAGACGGCATCGACAAACTCGTCGACCTGCTCGGGCGTGAAGATAGTGGTGACATTCACCTTGATGCCGTCGGCAGAAAGGCGCTTGACCAGCGCGGCAGTGGACTCACCCTTGGTGTTGAGCGCCGGGATCTTAACGTAGACGTTGTCTGCCCAGGTTGCGATCTCGCGAGCCTCGGCTTCCATACCCGCCTCGTCGTCGGCGAATACCTCAAAAGAGACCGACACATCAGTAATGTGCTCAAGAACCGTCTTGGCAAAAGCGCGGTAGTCGGTCACGCCGCCGGCCTTCATAAGGGAAGGATTGGTCGTGAAGCCCTGAACATTGCCATTGTCATGCATGTCAAGCATGCCCTCGAGGTTAGCGCCGTCGGCAAACACCTTGATCGCCATGTTCGGTCCTTTCTCATCTAACACTATTGCTATCGAAAGCCTTCTTCTTTGTTTCAAAAGCTTTTCGGTTTTCTTTTATAAACCATTTCAAAAGCTATCGAAAGCTCAATTGTCAACTTTCCGTGAACGGTCGAATATCGGGTGTGAACGTACTTCTTTTGGGCGGCACCTTCAGAATGAGACTCTTTATAGCCCGTCTACGTGCGAACTATCTGCTACGCATGCATTTGTGACATGCCCTTCCGTTCTTTTGATTCATTCGAATTTGCCTTGTTCTTTTCATATCGATACGTTATATTTCGATTATGAAAGGCGCATCTTTTACCTTTTGTTCAAAAGGAGCGGCATATGGCATCTACTTCAGACCTTTCACCGGCCGAGCGTCAGCGATTTATCATGAATTGGCTGGCCGAAAAGCCAAATATCTCGGTATCCGACATCGTTCGCCGTTTTTCGGTTTCGGAAGTCACCGCACGGCACGACCTCATCTCGCTGGAATCCGAAGGCAAGCTGCGTCGCGTACGCGGCGGAGCGGTATCGCTTTCTCGCTCCAACGCAATCTCGTATCCCGAGGAGCGCATCAATGTCCAAGTCGAGGCCAAGGAGGCCATCGCCGCAACCGCAGCAACTCTTGTTGATGATGGCGATGTTCTGGTAATTGATATCGGCACCACAGGCTTTTACTTCGCTAAGGCCCTCATGGACAAGCGTGAGATCACCATTATCACCGGCGATCTTGCAATCGCGAACTACGCCAGCTTCAATCTCCCCAATGCTTCGGTAGTGCTGCTGGGCGGCTCCGTGCGCAAGGGGCACTCCTATCTCGCGGGCGCACTGACGCTCGACTGCATGAGCAAACTACATGCCGACAAGGCGTTTGTCAGTGCCGACGGATTCCACCCCGACCACGGTTTTACCGTCGAGCACGACTTCTCGGCCATGATCAAGCATATGTACCTTACCAACTCAAACCAGGGCTACATGATGGTTGACCAGGGAAAGTTCAACAAAACCAGTTTTTATCAGTCCGCGCAGATCGATGACCTCGACGGCATCATCGTTGATGGAGACGACGAGGGCATCATGACGGCGGCGATCGAGAGCAGTCGCAGTCATCCCAAGCTCTATATTGCAAAATAGCTCAAATGGCCGGGTCGCCCCCACTGCGGGCGACCCGGCCATTTATTAAATCAACCCAAAATGCTGCATCGCTGTGACGGTACCGTCGTGTGCGACATCGTCGGTCACGTAGTCGGCGAGCGCCTTGACTTCGGGCATGGCGTTGCCCATGGCCACGGCCGTCTCGACAGCAGCGAGCATGCCCAGGTCGTTGCCAGAATCGCCAAAGCCAAAGGTGCGCGCATTTCCCTCGCGGCCCAGATACGCCAGCGCTCGCGCCACGCCCACGCCCTTGTCGATGCCCTTGGGGCTCAGCTCGCGATTCTGACCACCGGTGTTGCACAGCTCAAACTCGCGCTCGATAAAGCCGTCATCGTTGGCTACGCGAGCCAGGTCGCACGCGTTAATGCACACCTTGCCTACGCGCAAGCGGCC
Source organism: Collinsella sp. (assembly GCA_052274955.1). Taxonomy (GTDB): domain Bacteria; phylum Actinomycetota; class Coriobacteriia; order Coriobacteriales; family Coriobacteriaceae; genus Collinsella. The sequence continues at coordinate 14,203 of DAWCEJ010000310.1, read as the reverse complement.
ATCGACGCGCATCTGATCAACGCCATGCACCACGCCGGCGCCTAGCAGAAATGACTGTTCGACACCAACTGGCTCAAGTGAATAGGTGGCACCGTTCGTCTCGAACAACGCCTCGCCGCCCGCCACAGTAATGCGACGCGCGAGCTCCTCAACAATGTCCTCGTCAATGCAGTCCTCGTGTGCCACGCGGCCCTCGACCTCTAGCGTGGCCCCCGCCATGGCAACGATACCCGCCGGGTTCAGCGCGCGCAGGCCATCGGCAATCAGCCACAAGGGGCGACCCGTGCAGATAAATGCCTGGTGACCCGCATTGCGCAGGCGATGAAACGCCTCGATGACCGCCTGCGAGGGGCGCACCGCCGAAAAATCCTTATCGGTCATGCTGTCGGGATCGAACGACGTCAGCGTGCCGTCCACGTCAAAAAACAGTACGGCGGAATCGGGGCACGCATCAATCATATGGGTTCCTTTCGAGGGCGATGGCAAACGAAGCATCCATCATATAATGGAGCGACGCAACCAGAGAGGTCACCCATGGAATTTTATGCAAGCTGCCCGGAGGGCTTTGAATCCGCACTCGCCGACGAGCTCAAGCGGCTCGGGCTTTCGCATGTCCGCCGCCTGAAGGGCCGCGCTACGTTTGAGGGCGAGCTTGAGCAGGGCTATCGCGCGTGCCTGTGGTCGCGCCTGGCCAGCCGCGTGTTTGTGGTGCTCGGACGCTTTGAGGCACAGGATGCCGACGAGCTGTACGATGCCGTTTACGACATTGCCTGGGAAAACATCGTCCGCCGCGGCGCCACCATTGCCATCACTGCCCGTGGTGTGACCGAGCAGCTGCGCAACACGCGCTTCTCTGCCCTGCGCGCCAAGGACGCATTGTGCGATCGCCTGGCCGAGACCACGGGCCGTCGCGCCGATGTCGATGCTGCCGACCCCGATGTCCACCTGCTGCTTTCGCTACGCCAGCGCCGTGCGAGCATAAGCCTGGACCTTTCGGGCGACCCACTGTTCAAACGCCTGCCGCCCGCAGCGACCCGCGCCGGCGAGGGCGCGCACGTGCTGCGCCCCGACTACGCCGCCCTGGTGCTGGCGCAGGTTGGCTGGACCGCGCTGTGCGAGCGCGAGCTGACGGCCGACGACTACGAAAACGAGGCCCTGCCCACGCTGATCGACGCCTCGTGCGCCGGCGGCGGCCTGTTGCTGGAAGCCGTGAACATTCTGACCGACCGCGCCCCGGGCGCTGCACGCGAGCGCTGGGGCTTTGAAGGCTGGCAGCTGCACGACGCCGCTCTGTGGGAGCAGCTGCTTGCCGAGGCGCACGAGCGCGAAGCGGCAGCGCGCGAGCGCCAGGCGCGCATCGTGGCTGTAGACATCGACCCCGCCGCCCGCAAGACTGCCGAGCGCATGGTCAAGTGCGCCGGCTACAAGCGTTTTGTCGACTTTTGTGCTGCCAAATCTGCCACCGTACTGGACCACGCGGGCGCCGTCGCCGGTGCCGCCGTGGTCGCAGACACCACCGAGACCCCGCTTTCGCTCATGCACGACACCATGACGCTGGTCGGCGAGCTGCGCCGCGCGCCCGAGCTCGCTTCGGCACCGGTCGCCGCACTCACCCGCGATGGCCTTATGGCCCGTGCGCTCCATGCCGAGCCCGAGCGCTCGATCGCCGTCATGCCCAATAACGAGGAGGCGGCTCTTGAGGTTTGGCCCTCGCTCGATCATGCTGCCGCAGTGTTTGAGGCTGCGACCAGCGCGGATGCTGAGGGCGAGACCGCGGACGCCGACGACGTCATCAGCGACGAAGCCCCCGCCCCCGCCATGCCCGAGCCTGCTGCCACGCTCGACCTGGGCGACGGCAAGCCGCTGCCCGTGCTCATCCCCGAATCCGAGCAGTTCGCCAACCGCCTGCGCAAGAACGCTCGCCTGCGCCGCAAGTGGGCCAAGCGCGAGGGCGTGAGCTGCTACCGCGTCTACGATGCCGACCTGCCCGACTACTCCGCCGCCATCGACCTGTACGAGGGTTGCCCACAGACTCCAGGCCGCTGGCTCGTCATCGCCGAATACGCGGCGCCCAAGACCATCGACCCGGCGCTGGCCCAGGCCCGCATGCTCGATATCTTGGCCATCGCGCCGCGCATCCTGGATGTTCCGGCCGAGCACGTGCACGCCAAGGCCCGCATGCGTTCGCGCGGCGGCTCGCAGTACGGCAAGCAGGGCGCCGGCAAGGGCGGCTCGGGCGAGCGCGCCAACATCGCGCGCCGTCGCCTCCCGCTCATCGAAGAGGGCGGGCTCACCTTTGCCGTCAACTTTGACGACTATCTGGATGTGGGCATCTTCCTGGACCACCGCGTCACCCGCAACCTAGTGCGCGAGCACGCCAAGCAGGCGCGCCGCTTCCTCAACCTGTTTGCCTACACCGGCACTGCCACCTGCTATGCGGCAGACGGCGGCGTCGAGGAGACCGTGACGGTTGACCTCTCGAACACCTATCTGGACTGGGCCGAGCGCAATATGCGTCAGAACGGCTTTGTGGGCCCGCAGCATCACTTTGTGCGCGACGACGTGCTCGCCTGGATTCGCGACCAGCGTCAGACGCGCAACCGCTGGGACCTGATCTTTGTCGACCCGCCCACGTTTTCGAACTCGTCCAAGATGGGCCGCCGCACCTGGGATGTTCAACGCGACCATGTTGAGCTTTTGGCCGGCGTGTCGCGCCTGCTCGCACAGGGCGGTCATGCCATCTTTAGCTGCAATCTGCGCGGCTTCCGCCCCGAAACGCGCAAGCTCGCGCGCGCGGGCGGCGTGCTGGAGGACATTACGGCGCAGACCATCCCCGAGGACTTCGCGCGCAACCAGAAGGTGCACCATTGCTATATCGTGCGCCGCCTGCCCATCGAGGACGCCATGGCCGAAGCCGGCTTTAGCGCCGAGGAGATTGCCGAGCGAACCGAGGAGCTGCGCAACCCCGAAGCCCGCAAGCCTCGCGCAGCATCGCCCGCGCACGCGCAGGCCGGCAACGGCAAGTCGAACTTTGCCGCCAAACCCTCCCCTGCCGGCAAGCCAAAAAAGAAGAAGTTCTACGCCAGCAAGCCCAAGGGCAAATAACAAAGTTGCGGTGGAATACGGACTGTTTTGCCTGGAATTAGGCAAATTTAGACCGTATTTCACCGCAACTCATATTGGGATGGCGGGTGCCGTCCTAGCCTTGGGTGACCAGCCGGTAGCCAATGCCCACGTGCGTCTGGATATAGCGCGGGTGCGCGGGGTCGGACTCGATCTTCTTGCGCAGCGTACCCATAAAGACACGCAGGCTCGCCAGGTCACTCTTGGTCGCCGTGCCCCAAATCTCGTGCAGGATAAACTGGTGCGTCAGCACCTTGTCGGCGTTGTGTGCCAGCAGGCACAAGAGCTTGTACTCGATCGGCGTCAGATGCAGCTCCTCGCCATCCATCGTGGCGATGCCGGCATCAAAATCGATATGCAACTCGCCGGTATCGAACGAGCCCTCGGAGACAACACCGCCCGCCTGCGCATACGAAAGGCGCCTGAGCGTGGTGCGAATGCGCGCGAGCAGCTCCTCGACCGAAAACGGCTTAGTCAGGTAGTCATCGGCGCCGGCATCGAGCGCTCGGATCTTGTCCGCGTCCTCGCTGCGCGCCGAAACCACGATGATCGGCATGCCCGACCACGCGCGCACCGACTCCACCACCTTGACGCCGTCCATATCGGGCAGGCCCAGATCGAGCAGCACAATGCTCGGCGCCTGCGACGAAGCGGCGGCGATGGCGGCGTGGGCGGTCTCCACAGCCATATGGCGCAAACCGTGCGCCTCGAGCGCGGCGACGATAAGGTTGCGGACGGCGGGATCGTCCTCAACGACCAAGATGAGCGGTTTCACGGCAGAGTTCGGCACAGCGCTACTCCTTATCAAACGAAACGTCGGCGGCGGGAAGCTCAATCGTAAAGACCGAACCGTGCGGGTCCGCCGCGGTAACCTCTATGCTACCGCCATGTGCCAGCGCAATGGAGCGGCAGAGCGAAAGCCCCAAGCCCACACTGCGGCAGCTGTCGGCCAGGCCATGGTTGGCGGTGTAGAACGACTCAAAGATCCGCTCGCGGTCCTCGGGCGCGATGCCCGGGCCGTCATCGGCCACCGAGCACGCCACGTATCCATCATGGACGCCAATCGAGATCACGATATGCGAGCCCGCAGGCGTATAGGCGATGGCGTTGTTCACCAGATTGACCACCAGCTGCACCATCAGGCGCGCATCGACGTTGACGAGCGCCGGCTCATCGCACGCCACTACCTTAAGGTCGTGCTCGCGCACGGCCGGGTTCACGTGGCGCAGCGCCTCCTCGACGATATCGTCCATGAGCTCGAGCGTGGTCGACAGGCGCATACCGCCACCCTCGAGCTTGGTGATGGCGAGCAGATTCTCGACAGTGGCGTTGAGCCATTGCGCGTCCGAGCGAATGGATAGGAGCATGCCGCGGCGTGTCTGGTCGTCGAGCACGGCCGTGCCGGTCGAGCCCTGGTCGAGCAACACGTCGGCATTACCCGAAATACTGGTAAGCGGCGTGCGCAGATCGTGCGAGATGGAGCGCAGCAAGTTGGCATGCAGCTGCTCGTTTTTAGCGAGCACAGCCGCCTCCTCGCGGGCCTCCATGGCGCGGGCGCGATCGAGCGCCAGCTCGCCTTCGCTCACGATGGCATCGGCAAGCGTCCGCTCCTCGGGCGTCAGCGCATCGGGCTCGGCGACAATGGCGAACACCCCCACCACCGAGGCGGGATCGCCCGCGCGCACCATGGTGTCGCCCGAGCGCACGGTCAGGTATATGCCGTAGAACGCCGAGGCGCCATAGGTGGCATCGAGCGGCGTTCCCACATAGGCGGACGCCGAGAGCCGCGGCGGCATCTGCGGCGCCAGCTCGTGCACCGGTGCGGCATCGCCCACGGCCGTGTACGTCGCACGCGGCAGCAGGTCATCGCCCTCGGCGTCGGCGCTGTACCACACGACCGGACAGCCCGAAAGACGCGCCAGCTGCGTGGCCATGGCATGGACAATCTGCTGCTGATCGGCGCACCGCTGCAGCATGCGGTTGGTCTCGAGCACCATATGCGTGCGACGGTCGCTGGCGGCAGCCTGCGCCAAGGCCCGGCGCAGGGCTAACGCAATCGAGCTCGATACAAGCGAGACCACAAACATGATGAAGAACATGCCGGGATAGCCGCGGTCGATAAGCGACAGCGAGTAGCGCGGGTCGACAAACAAGAAGTTGTAGAGCGCCACGGCGGCAGCCGAGCTCAGCAAGCAATACAGACGACTCCAGGTAAAGAATGCGCACAGCTGCACGGCGAACACATAGACGATCATGATGCTCGGCGCGAGACCCGGATGGTCGAGCAGCGCGCCCACAATCGTCGCCGCGACCAACAGCCCCACCGACACGCAGGCGTCATACAGAGGAGTGCGGCGCGTCAGCGTTGTGCGCCGCCACCAAAAGCTATCGGCAATATCGCCGTCCGTACGGACGTCCATCAGCGCCCCGCCCCTCTCTCAAAAACAAAAACCACCACAAAGGGACAGGCACCTTTGTGGTGGTTTCCCTTGTGGTGGTTCCAAGTGTATAGCCTTTGCAACCGGCGGTCGCTAGACAAACAACACGTGCGCGAGCAGCGCGCAAACGCACGCCGCGACAAGCAGCGTAACCACGATCGAGATCACGCGGTCGGCCATGTCCATGTTGGCGCGATTCGTAAAGAACCGATCTTCGGCGGCGTCGACGCGCGCCTCACGCACCATTTCGACCACCGCCTCACGGCCATCGAGCGCCTTTGTATCCATGTTTACCTCCCCGGCCTCAATCTTGTCCATCGAAAACCAACTCCATGCAGCCTGTCGGCGCCTACGGGCGCTCGTTGGGGGCCAGGCGCTGCATCTTGTTCACGGCTTTGAACTTGGTGAACAGCGGCACGTACTCAAAGCTCACGTTGGAGTTCTCCAGGCCGTACCAGCGTGCAGGCGTGCCGGCGGCGCGGCGGATGATGTACTTGAGCGTGATGGCCGTACGCTCGCTGGGCTCCACATCGCTTTCGGGCGCCAGAAGCTTACGGATCAGGACGAACTTGAACGTGCCGATGTTACCCGGATCCTTGTAGACCGAGTAGTCATGCGTCTGCGGCGGCAGCTCGCCGGTGGCAGCCAGGTCCTGAACAACCTGACGCAGATAGGCATTGACGCGCTGGTTGATCTTGTAGCCCAAGTACAGATGCACGCGGAACACGTAGTCGGTGCCGAACGTCTCGACCGAATAGGCAAAGGTATGCGGCTCGTCCATGGTCTCGACATTCACAAACCACCAGGCGTGAGCACGCTTGGGATGCTTGTCCAAGATCGAATAGACGATATCGCGGTCGATGTAGTCGGTATGGGTGTCCTTGGTCAGGTACACGACGTTGTCGCTCATGCGCTCATAGCGATCGTCGTCGCGCAGGCGCTTGAGCTGCGGCAGGTAGCTGCGCAGCGGCAGCAGCGTAAACTGGCGCTGCTCGACCGCCGTGCCGTTGTACCAGCACACCATAATGCCCATGATGAGTGCAGCCATGAGGATGGTGAAGTAGCCGCCGTGGAAGAACTTGGTGAGCGAGCTCACGAAGAAGAAGCCTTCGAGCAAAAGGAAGAAGGCCGCGAAGATCCACGGAGCAACCTTGAGCTTGCGCTCCTCGTGCAGGTAGAAGAAGAGCAGCAGCGTGGTGCACATCATAGTCAGCGTAATGGCAAGGCCGTAGGCGGCTTCCATATGCGCCGAGTTCTGGAACAGCAGCACCACGATGACGCAGCCGACAAGCATGACGTTGTTGACCATGGGGATGTAGAGCTGGCCCTTGGTCTCGGCAGGGTAGAAGACCTGCATGTGCGGCATGAGGTCCAGGCGGCTGGCCTCGGACACCAGCGAGAATGCGCCGGTGATGAGCGCCTGCGAGGCAATGATGGCCGCGACGGTGGAAAGGCCGACGGCAAACGGGCGCAGGCCCGGGGCGAGCATCTGGTAGAACGGGTTGAGATCGGCAATGCCCATGAGCTCGGGGTTGGCAGCGTTGTTCATAAGCCAAGCGCCCTGGCCCATATAGGAAAGCAGCAGGCAGCACTTAACGAACGGCCAGGTAGCGTAGATGTTGCCGCGGCCGACGTGGCCCATGTCGGAGTAGAGCGCCTCGGCACCGGTGGTGGCGAGGAAGCAGCTGCCCAGAATCATGATGCCCGCGTGGTTGTTGGGGCTCAGCAAAAAGGCGATGCCGCGCAGCGGGTTGAGGCACAGCAGCACGGCGGGGTGCTGGAAGACAAAGAACAGACCCGTGCCGCCCAGGAACAGGAACCACAGCGTCATGATGGGGCCAAAGGCGTGACCGATCTTGGCCGTACCGATGCGCTGTACCAAGAAGAGCGCGATGATGATGGCGAGCGTAATGGCGACGACGCGACCCTGGTCATCGCCCAGCACGGCATGGACCGCCGGGATGGTGCGCAGGCCCTCGATGGCCGTGGTAACGGTAACGGCAGGTGTCAGGATGCCGTCGGCGAGCAGCGCGGCGCCACCCAGCATGGCGGGGATGATAAGCCACTTGCCGCAGCGCTTGACCAGACTGTACAGGGCAAAGATGCCGCCCTCACCATGGTTATCGGCGCGCAGCGAGATGAGCACATACTTGATGGTGGTCAGTAGCGTGACCGTCCACACGACAAGGGAGAGCGCGCCAAGCACGAACTCCTCCGTCACACTTCCGATGCCGCCGTTGCCGGCAACGAGCGCCTTGGTTACATACATAGGGCTGGTGCCGATATCGCCGTACACCACGCCCAGCGTGACGAGCATCGCCGAGATGCTCACAGGAATCGCAGCGTGCGAAGCTGCTTCCTTGGCCTTTTGTTCCATAAGCCGGTTTCCTCCCAACTTTAATGTTGAAGGAATTATAGGTAATCGGCCCATGTTTGAATGGCACTGTTTTCCCAGCTAAATAAACATTTATACGGCCTTTAGGCCACCTCGGCGATATGGAATGTGACAAAGGGACTGTCCCTTTGTCACATTCGTCATTTTCCAAGCCAGTTTTTGAACCACCACTCCATGGAACGGCTCATCTCGGCCATAAAGGGGCTCGTGTGTTTGCGGGTGTAGATATCCACCACGCGCTCGCCCACCTCGCGAGCGTGCGGGCGAAACATCGCATCCATCTCGGCCACCTGCGCGTCCATGATCGCGGCATCCGCACGGCAGTAGCGTTCCTCGTGCACCAGGTTCACCACGGGATGCGCGATCGCCGGGCGCTCCTTGCGGGGCGTGCCGATGATGAGCATCGACAGCGGCATGGTATACGGAGGCAGATCCAGCAGCTCGGCCACTTCCTCGGCATTCTCGACGATATCACCGATATAGCAGCTCCCCAAGCCCAGAGCCTCGGCGGCAACCACGGCGTTTTGCGCGGCGATCACGGCGTCCTGGGCCGCGATGGCAAAGTCGCCCAAACCCGGCGCGCGGCGGGGCGCCTTGCCCGTACGCTCGACAAACTCGGGCTCAAAGCAGCCCACGTGCTCAAACAGATCGATCCACTTGGCATAATCGACCACAAATATAAGTGCCCAGGGCGCCTTGGCGATCATAGGCTGGTGGTCGCACAGGTCGGCCAGACGGTCCAGCGTAGCCTGCTCGCGAATGCTCACGATGGAATACATCATCATGGCGCCCGCCGACGGCGCGCGACTCACCGCATGCAAAATCGCCGCACGCTGCTCGTCGGTCACCGCCACGGGACGGTCGTCGTCATCACGCGCGAAGGCACGCGTGGAGGAACGGTGCTCCAACGTGTCCAGCACCGCATTGCCCGTGGTCTCGACCGGATAGCCACACGTATCCACAGCCTTGGTGCAAACCTGCTCGCTCATCGCCTCATCCTCGCCATTTCTTTAAGAAGCCTTTACGTTTCCGTGTAATTCCCGTCCATTATCGCGCAGGTCGCCACTACATTGCGCCACACCGCCACACGTGCGCGTTAATATGGCTGGTTGTTGTGCGCAGACACCAATTGCAGCGCATATCTTGGTAACAATCGGGTAAACCCCCGCTTTCGTACGTTTTAGTTTGTGAGGAGTCTCAGCATGTTCGCTGCCGCCATCTCGCTCGTCGGTCTTGCGGCGACCGTCTACCTTGTCTTGCGCGAGGCCAAGGCCATTCGCGCTCAGTCGGGCACCGTTGCCAAAAGCGCTCTTGGGTGGAGTGTCGCCTTCGGCCTGTTCCAGGTCTTTTTGACTGTCTGGGGCGCTATTGGCCTCGTCGCGCAAAACGAGCCGCTCGCCTTTGTGATGCTCATCCTGACCAATGCCATCCTCACCGGCTGCGCCTGGGCCAGTATCGCCCGCGACCGCATCGCCCCGCGCGTCTTTGCGTTCGCCGGGCCCGACGCCCCCGCCCCCACCGGCAAGCTAGCCCGCCTGCGCGGAGCCTTTGTGGGCAAACCGCTCGTCGCCGCCGTCTTGTGCCTGTTGCTCGCCGGCGTCTTTGCGCTGCTAGGCATGGAGGTATCGTCCAACCACGACTTTACCTGGGTCTACCCTCTGTGCATCCTGCTCGAGTGGGCCATCATCACCACGCTCATGGTCGGCCTGTTCTTCCTGTTCCAGCGCCACGGCTCAGCTCCCGCGGTCCTGGCCTTTGCCCTTTTTGTCCTGGGCATTGCCGAGTTCTTCGTCATCACGTTTAAATCCATGCCCATCCAGCCGGGCGACCTTTCGGCCATCTCCACCGCCGCTGCGGTCGCCGGCACCGGCTACACCTTCTCGATCTCGCTGTTCTGCGTGCTGTCCATGGGCTTTACCGCCATCGCCATGCTGCTATGCGAGTACGCCGGCCTGGTGGCACCGCACCGTCAGAAGGGCGCCGCCAACGCCAAGCGCATGCTGCTCACCAACCTGCTCGTCGCCGTGCTGTGCCTGGGCGGCGTGACCGCGCACGTCACGCTCATTGACTACTACAACACCCTCGGCATCACCGTCTACACCTGGCGCCCGCTCGAGAGCTACTGGCGCGAGGGCTACCTGCCTGCCTTTATTAGTGCGGCGCAGTCCATCAAGCCGCCCAAACCCGCCGACTACTCCGTCGACGATGCCAAGGCCACGCTCAAAAAGTACGCCAAGGCCTACGACAAGTCCGACGCGGCCAAGAGCGACGAGCGCGCCGCCGCAAAGGAGCAGTTCGACAGCGAGAAGCCCACGGTCATCGCCATCATGAACGAGACCTTCTCGGATCTGTCGATCTATCAGAACATGCGCGCCGGCTACGAGGGTCCGCAGTACTTTAAGAGCCTGTCCAACTGCCTCAGCCGCGGCAAGCTCTACGTGAGCGCCTACGGCGGCGGCACCGCCAATACCGAGTTTGAGTTTATGACCGGCAACTCCATGGCCAACCTGGGCTCGGGCGTGTACCCCTACACCATCTACAACATGGAAACGACCGGGAATCTGGCAGAGCAGTTCAAATCGCTCGGATATTCCACCACGGCCATGCACCCCAACCACGCAACCAACTGGAACCGCGAGAACGTCTACAAGGACTTTGGTTTTGACCAGTTCCTGTCTATCAACGATTTCCAGGGAGCCGACACCCTGCGCGGCATGGTGACCGACCAGGCTACCTACGACAAGATTCTTGAGCTGCTCGACCAGAACGCCGATCCGCAGTTTATATTCGACGTGACCATGCAGAACCACTCGGGCTACGATACGGGCCTGCTGCCGGTCGACAAGCAGATGCACCTGAACATCGACACGACCGACCTGGACGCCAAGACCGTCGAGGACGGCACGCTCTCCGATGTCGATGAGTATGTCTCGTGCATCGAGCAGTCCGACCAGGCGTTGCGCTACTTCCTCAACGCCTTGAGCAAGCTCGACCGCAAGGTGGTCGTGGTGTTCTGGGGCGATCACCAGCCGTTCTTCCCGTCCAAGTTCAACGACAAGTGGTTTACCGGCGAGGACGATGCCACACACCAGGAACGTCTGTGGCAGACCGACTACATCATTTGGGCTAACTACGACGTTGCCGGCTGCGACCAGACAAGTAAGGTCGACGACCTATCCACCAACTACCTGTCCACCCAGCTTATGCAGCTGATCGGCGCCCCGCTTTCCGACTATCAAAAGGCGCATATGACGCTGCGCGAGTCGCTGCCCGCCATCAACTCCGTGGGCTACGAGGACGCCAGCCTGCGCTGGGCGCTTTCCTCCAACGTCACCGGTGACGACGCCGCCGCCGCTGCCGCCACCAAGGCACGCGAGGATTACGCCAAGATGCAGTACTACGAGATGTTCCGCGACGGCAAGAACGTGTACACCGAGCACTTCCAGACCGAGGCCAACGAGACCGACCCCAACCTGGCGCCGGGTACGACCAAGATCAAGTAGCGACACGTCCTAACTGGTTCGTCTGCCCGGGCGGCGCGGAACGTAAGGTTCCCTGCTCGGACAGACGCCTTGTTGTTGGAGCGCGGCTTGTCATGGGGGGTATCCGCAACACATATAAGATGAAGGCCACGTCATGTGGCTTTTTTGCATCCGGAAACCGTGTCCCAGAATTCACGTTCGGAGTGGGATGCAGTTTCCGCTTGTGGCTCCGTTGGGAAACCTCATCCCACTCCGATTGCAAATTCCGGGTCGCACTTTCCGCCAAGCCCCTCAACCGGAAACTGCATCCCATTCCAAAGCCAAATTCCGGGTCGCACTTTCCGAGAGCCCGCCCATCCGGAAAGCCCGTCCCACTCTGAATACATCCGGCAAACGCATGCGAGCGTGTCGTCCAAGACGACCTCGTCATTGGGGTGATGGAAAATGTCACCCCAAACGCTTGCCACGGCGCGGTCCCCTGTCAAGAAAAAAGCCTCGAGAATTTCGAGGCTTTCACATTTGTATTGTTTTGCACGAAGGACCGCGAACGGCGAAGCTACTCGCCCAGCACGGCCTTCTTGGCCGCCGCCACCATATGGTCCAGATCATCCTTGGTGGGATGATCCTTTGCGGCAACCCAGTTGTCGAGCAGCAACTTAGCGCGGGCGTTGTCGGGATCTTGCTCGAGCATGGCCTCGTAGCGCTGTTTGACCGCGGGGCCCATCTTTCCCTGGCACATTGCCCAGCCCACCAGCTCGGCATCATCGGCCAAATTGGAGGTCACACGATCGATAATCTGCTGGTAATAGCTCTGCGCGGCACCAAAACCGCAGGTACCAAACAGAAAGACGCGCTTGCCGTGCAAGGCGGAGAGCAACGCCGCGACCGAAGGCGTGCACGCGCCCTTGTCGCACCAAAAACCGACGAGCACTGTGTCGGCCGTGCAGGCGCCCTGCGCCTCGAGCGCAACCTGATCTGCATCCGCATCGTCGCTCAACGCCGCGGCATGGACAAACTCAACACCGGCAGCCTGCAGAGCGCGCTTGATCGCGCCCGAAACCATCCTGGTATTACCGCTCCTGCTGTTGACCACCAAAGAGCATGTCATAGTCACGTTGCCTCGTTTCCCCCAAAACTAAAGCCACTAATGCAATTTATTAGATGAATATCTTAGTACTAACGTGACAGATGTAAACCACCGTCTGCCGATTGATTCATTTGCCCCACGTCTTGCTTACTGGGCGAATTGGCTGCGGTAGAGCTCGGCGTAAAAGCCGCCTGCCGCGAGCAGTTCATCGTGCGTGCCGCGCTCGATAATCTCGCCATCGCGCATTACCAGGATGCAATCGGCGTTGCGAATCGTCGACAGGCGGTGTGCCACGACAAAGCTCGTGCGGCCAGCCATGAGCTCGTCGAATGCCGCCTGCACCTGCAGCTCGGTGCGGGTATCTATGCTCGAGGTCGCCTCGTCCAGCAGCAAAATCGCCGGATCGGTGAGCATGACGCGCGCGATGCACAGCAGCTGTTTTTGACCCTGGCTAAACGTGCCGCCGCCCTCGCCGATCACCGTATCGTAGCCGCCTGGCAGCTGCACGATAAATTTGTGTGCATGCGCGCGCTTGGCAGCTTCGATAACCTGCTCGCGCGTGGCGTCGGGACAGCCGTAAGCGATGTTTTCCGCCACCGTGCCCTCGAACAGCCACGTATCCTGCAACACCATGCCAAAGGCGCGGCGCAGGCTTGCGCGCGTGTAGTCACGCGAGGAGCGACCATCGACCGCGATGCGCCCAGCATCGATATCGTAAAAGCGTAGCAGCAGGTTGATGAGCGTCGTCTTGCCACAGCCCGTGGGACCGACGAGGGCAATGCGCATACCGGGCTTGGCGTCGATGCAGATATCCTGCAACAGTTTGCGGTCGGGCACATAGCTAAAGTCCACATGCTCAAACGAAACCTCGCCCTTCGGGGCGGCGAGCTCAATGGCATCCACAGCGTCGGGATCCTGTTCGCGCGCATCGAGCAACGCGAACATGCGGCGCGCCGAGGCGTACGCGGTCTGGATCTGCGTGATGACGTTCGTGACCTCGTTGAACGGCTTAGTGTACTGGTTGGCATAGGACAGGAAGATCTGCACGCCGCCCACCGTGAGCGCCGCGGGCACGCCTGTGATCACGCCCGCGCAGCCGATCACGGCGACCACGGCGTAGATGATGTTGTTGATAAAGCGCGTGCCGGGGTTAGAAAGCGAACCCATAAACTGTGCGCGCTCGCCCGCCGTATAGAGCTCGGCGTTGAGGACATCGAAGCGCTGTTGAGCGTGCGGGGCGTAGGCGAAGGCGTCCACGAGCTTTTGCTCACCCACATACTCCTCGATATGACCGCCGAGTTGGCCCTGGATGCACTGTTGAGCAGTGAAGCTCTTATTGGAAAGCTTGGCGATAGCACCGGCCGCAAAGATGGAAAGCGGCGTGATAAGCACCACCACAAGCGTCATGGTCAGGTTGATGGAGAGCATAAATGCGAGCGTGCCAACGATGGTGATAACGCCGGTAAAGAGCTGCGTAAAGCCCTGCAGCAGGCCGTCACCCACCTGATCGACGTCGTTGACCACACGGCTCATGAGGTCGCCGTGGGCATGGCCGTCGATAAAGCTGAGCGGCATGCGGCTAAGCTTGTCGCTTGCCTCCACGCGCATGTCGCGCACCGTCTCGTAGGACAGGCGGTTGCCGCAATAGCCTTGCAGCCACTGGACGGCCGCGGCCCCC
>DAWCEJ010000309.1:0-6803 GCA_052274955.1 Collinsella sp. | reverse complement strand
TGGACCGACGCACCCAACGCCATCGCGACCTGCGTCACTACGCGTTGCATGCCCGCCCGCGCCGCCATTCTCATGAGTGCCGCATTCAACTTCCTCGGCGTGCTCATCATGACGCACTTTAACGCGAGCGTCGCCAACACCATCTCCCATATTGTCGACTTTGGCGGAAACAGTACCATGGCGCTCGCCTGCCTGTGCGCGGCGCTGTTCTCCATCGTCGTCTACGGCGCCACAGCGTCGCGTTTTGGCATCCCCACCTCGCAAAGCCACAGCCTTATCGCCGGCCTGACCGGTGCCGCCATCGCCCTCGGCGGTGCGAGCAGCGTCAACGTCCACGAGTGGATGAAGGTCATCTACGGCCTGGCGCTCTCCATCGGCCTGGGCTTTGTCATGGGCTGGGTCCTGTGCAAGCTCGTCTCGATTCTTTTCGCCGCCGCCAACAGGCGACGTGCCAATGTCTTCTTTAAATACGCTCAGATCGCGAGCGCTGCGGCCATGAGCTTTATGCACGGCGCGCAGGATGGACAGAAGTTCATCGGCGTGCTCTTTTTAGGCGTGGCCTTTGCCAGCGGCCAGACGAGCGTCGGCGATGCCGGCATCCCCATCTGGATTATGCTGCTATGCTCGGCCACCATGGGCATCGGCACCAGCGTGGGCGGCGAGCGCATCATCAAGTCCGTTGGCCAGAGCATGGTCAAGCTCGAAAAGTACCAGGGCTTCTCCGCCGACCTGGCGGGCGCCGCGAACCTGCTGCTTGCCACCCTTACCGGCATCCCCGTGTCCTCCACGCACATCAAGACCTGCGCCATCATGGGCGTCGGTGCCGTCAAACGCCTCTCGGCCATCAACTTCGGCGTCGTCAAGGACATGATGTTCACCTGGTTCTTCACCTTCCCCGCCTGCGGACTCATCAGCTTTGTCATGGCCAAGCTGTTCATGATGTTCATCTAGTCAAACCGAACGTCCATCCGGACCGTAACACCTCGCCCACCCGTCTTCGCCTCGAAAGGACCCACTCATGGCAAAGAAACCCGATTCGTTCTACTTTGACAACTACGTCGCTTGCGCCGACCTCGCCGTCCAGGCCGCCGAGCTGCTTACCAAGATTTTCGAGAACTTCGATCCCGCAAAGATTCACGATATGCTCGACAAGATGCATGCGATCGAGCATGCGGCCGACAAGAAGCACCATGAGCTTGAGGACGCCCTGCTCACCGCCTTTATCACCCCGCTTGAGCGCGAGGATCTGGACCTGATGAGCTGCTCGCTCGACACCGTGCTCGACCGCATCGAGGGCGTCGTGCAGCGCGTCTACTTCACCAACATCCAGAGCATCCACCCCGATGCCATCGTCATCGCTCACAAGGTGACCGACGCCTGCCGCGCCATGAAAGACCTGATGGTCGAGCTGCCTAACTACCGCAAGTCCAAAACGCTGCGCGAGCTCGTCATCCAGATCAACACCATCGAGTCCGAGGCCGACGAGCTCTATATCAACGCCATGCGTAACCTGCACGTTAACGGCAAGGACCCGCTCGAGGTCATCGCTTGGCGTGACGTGTACGCCTTCCTGGAGTACTGCGCCGACTGCTGCGAGAATGTGGCCGATGTCGTGGATTCGATTGTCATGAAGAACAGTTAATTGGGGGTACGTGTCCCGGCGGCGAAGGGCCGGCCACGGTTTGCTTTCTCACTCCGGCTGCTTTGCAGAGTCGTTCGAAAGTAAACCGTGGCCGGCCCTTCGCCTTACGTACCACCATTGGGAACTTTGGCTGATAGATTTAGCGCGATGGGGGTTTGGCTGAAGGGACCTTTGGTATCCGTTCGGACACTTTGGCCCTTGATGAGCGTTTGGCTGATTGCTGCTTTGGGTACTCTTTGGGTTACTTTTGGTTTATTTGATTTTTAATTTTAGGAGGGCTTGTATGTCTTATTTGGATCTGGCTCGTGGTCGGTATTCTTGTCGTTCTTTTGAGGACCGTCCTGTTGAGCAGTCGGTAGTGGATGCCATTGTTGAGGCGGGGCGGATTGCTCCTTCTGCTTGTAATAATCATCCAACCCGTGTGATGGTGTTGGATACGCCTGAGCTTCTGGAGAAGGCCGCTGCTTGTCAGCCTCGGTTTGCTCGTGATGGGTCTATCTTTGGAGCTCCGCTTGTCTTCCTTATTTGCAGCGTTACCGATGATGCTTGGGTGCGCCCGTATGACCAGATGAATTCCAGTGAAATCGATACGTCCATCGTGTGTGATCAGATGATGATGGAGGCCACCGAGCAGGGCCTGGGAACGTGCTGGGTATGCCATTTTAAGCCTGAGGTGGCAGAGGAGCAGTTCAATCTGCCCAAGGGCGTCTATCCCTATCACATGCTCGTCTGTGGCTATCCCGCCGACCACATCGCCGATCCCGAGCATCGCGAGGCCCGCACCATTCCCCTCTCCGACTTCCTCCTCAAGTAGATTTTTGGGACATGCCTTAAAACCTACCCTTGACCGCTCACCCGTTCGCCGAGTTCTGCGCCACTATGTGCAGGGCTCGGTTTTTTATGTTACGCACCCCGGCACAGTCATAAAAAAGGACCCGCAAGCTGCGGGTCCTTTCTAGGCACTAAATTGTAGGCCGAATGTTAGTCCAGGTCGTCGGCGGCAAAGTTGTCGATCGGGGCGAAGGGATCGGCCACGGGGACAACCGGGTCAGCGACGGGCAGCGGCTCGGCGGGAACAGTCACCGCAGGAGAAGCGGCAGAACCGACCGGCGTGGAGGCCATGAGGTCGGCCGGGAAGGAGTTCTGGGCATCGTCCATAAAATGCTGGATGAGCTTGAGGTACTCGGCCTTGAACTCCTCGCGGGAAGCCTTCAGACGGTCGATTTCCTCGAGCTCGGCCTGCTTTTCGGTCAGAGCCTGGCGGATAACCTCGCGGGCTTTGGCGTCAGCCTCGTTGCGGATACGCTCAGCGTTCTCGTTGGCATCGTTGACGATGGTCTCAGCGGTCTGCTGGGCAGCGATCAGGGCAGCAGAAATCTGGCGCTCCTGAGCGGAGAAGTCAGGGGCGGGAGCAGCCACGGGGGCGGCAGGAACGGCCTGGGCGGTGGCATCCTGAGCCTGGGCAAGCTGAGCCTGGGCATCGGCAAGCTGCTGCTCGGTAGCAGTCAGACGGCCCTTAAGGTCGACGATCTTAGCGAGCATAGCGTCAACCTCGGAGGACAGTGTCTCCAAGAAGACGTCGACCTCGGCAGGATCGTAGCCACGCTTGGCCTCAGAGAAAGTCTGAGCCTGGATGTCTGCAGGGGTAATAGCCATAACAAGTCTCCTTTTTCATCGCCTCGGCGTACACGCCCGACGTAAGTTACTAAGTCAGTTCTATACGAGTATACCTATAAGAAGCTGCAGAACCAGCCTCTGCACCAACTGCAACGCAATAATCGCAACGACCGGCGAAAAATCGACACCGCCCATCGGCGGGATGAAACGACGGAACAGGCCGAGCCACGGACCGCACACGCTATCGAGCACCGCAGCAATATCCTGAAGCAAACCGCCCTGCTTCATGGGAATCCACGTCATAAAGCAGTAGACGACAATGAGCGTGGAATAGAAGTTGAACAGCGTGTTGACCAGCTGGACGATAGTGTAGATGTTGATGGGAATCTCCTCGTCTTGTCTTTACTTAAGGTAGCCGTCGGCACGAAGCTTCTTGAGATCGGAATCTTTGACCTCGCAGCCGGCGGGCAGCACCATGAACACGCGGTCGCCCACCTCCTTGACCGTGGCACCCAGACCGCAGGCAAAGCCGTAAGAGAAGTCCAAGACGCGCTTAGCAACTTCGGTGCGTACGCCCACAAAAATCAGTGCGACAGGCTGCTTGGTGCGAACGCGGCGCACCACGGTCTCCACGTCGTCATAGCTCTCGGGGCGCAGGACATAGGCCGGCAGCTGCGGCGTGGCGTTGATGATATTGCTCGCATAGGCCGAGGCATCACTCGGTGCAGGCGCGGGCGCAGCGGCGGCACGGGCGCGGGTGTTCTCGGCGTAGCTCGACGGCGTGTCATAGGCACCAGGACGATAACCGCTCGCAACACTGTCCTGCGAGCGCGAAGGCGGGTTATACGTCGTGGCATGGCGGGAGTCATCGCCGACCAGCTGACCGGAGCGCGTATACACGGCAACCGACTCAGCTTCACCGCGGCGCGTCTGACCAAGCAGGCCGTTGCTCGGCTCGTCTTGGGTGTAGAAGCCCTCGCCCGAAGCACCGCCGTAGCCGTTGCCCTGATAACTATCGTCATAGCCGTCATCGTAGCCGTAGTCGTCGTCCTGGCCATAACCCTGGTCGTAACCCTGCTGGCCGCCCAGGTGCATCTTATTTTTAATCTCGTCAAGGAAGCCCATGGTTGTGTCCTCTCGCGGTTTAGTGCAGGCGCCCCGATAATCAGTGCGCACTTCAGAGCCTTATTTTACTGCAAACTCCGGGCTAAATACTACCCTGCCCAGGCGAACGAGCGTAGAGCCCTCCTCAAGGGCAGGCTCAAAGTCCTCGCTCATGCCGCAGGAAAGCTCAGGCAGGTTCAAATCGGGATGCGCAGCCTCCAGCTCATCCCTCAGCTCACGAAGCCCCGCAAAGGTGCGGCGTGCCACATCCTTATTCCCCCGGGGCGCCATAGTCATAAGCCCCTGTACGCAAATTCCCTCAAGTTCCGCAAGCTCACCCGCGGCGGCGCGAATCTCATCGGGCGAAAAGCCTCCCTTCGACTCCTCACCACTCACATTGACCTCGATGAGCACACGCTGGGGGCCGGCGAGCTCGCCTGCCTCAATCTTGCGGACAGCACGGCTCGAGATCGCCTGTGCCAGATGCAGCGAACCCACCGAGTGAATCAGCTCGGCTGAGCCCAGCACCGCATTGATCTTATTGGTCTGCAGGTTGCCGATCATATCGAAGCGCACCTCGGGCAGCTCCGGATGCTCCGCCAGACCCGTGAGCTTGCGAACCAGCTCCTGCGGGCGGTTCTCGGCAAAATGGCGATACCCCGCCTGGATGGCAGCAACAGTCTCATCGACACCAACGGTCTTGGACACGGCAATGAGGCGCGCGGCGTCGTGGGGGCGGCCCGCGCGATCGAGCGCCGCATAAAAACGTTCCAGAATCTGCTCGCGGCGAGCGCGCATCAAATCCAAATAGTTATCCATTGCCAATCGCCTCCGCTGACAGCCAAACAAGTAGTCCCATGCTAACGCAAGAGCGCGGCCCCGCATGTGCAAGGCCGCGCTCACTTAGGTATTTACAATCTTTCGACGAACGGGGCTACTTACTCCTCGTCGTCCTCGCCATCGTCCTCGTCCTCAAGATGATCGAGCAGGTAGCGAAGACCCTCGCTGACCTCGTTGGCGGGCACCTTGGCAACGTAGCGCGCGTCGACGGCGGGCCTCATGATAACACCCTCGCCCGAAGGCACGCGCATGCTCTCGAGCTCGTCCTCATCAGTGCGGGCGATATCGCCGGCGTTCATACGCTGACCAGTCAACAGGAAGGTCAGACGGCAAGCGGCATCGATGGAAATGGAAGCGATGCGATCGAGGTAGCGCGAAACCATGATGGCGCGGCGCAGGTCGTCATAGTTGCTGTCGTCGTCCATAAAGTCGCCCGTATCCATACGGTTAAAGGTGCGGAAGAACTTCTCGTAGGCGGCGTGCACTGGCTCGTCCTCGACGGCCAGGTTGCAGATGATGGACATGTCATTGGTGACGAGCGCAGAAAGCGAAGAGCCCAGCACCTGGTAAACAGCTTCGGCCTCGGCCTCAACCGTACCGACGAGCTCCTGGGGCAGCGAGATGTCGGCCTTGATCATATGACGCGTGGCACGGCAGATCTGACGGACCTTATCGGTCATGCGCTGCAGGTTAAAGTCGACGTAGATGATCGTCTGAAGCAGGCGGAAGTCGGAGGCGACCGGTGACTGCGTGGCGATCAGGTTGTAGCAGACGGCCTCCAGGTTGGCGCAGCGCGCGTCAATCGAAAGCGTACGTTTCTTGGTCTTGGTGGCGAGCTTGCGGTCGTCGGTCATATAGGCCTTCACGGCATCGTGGAGAGCCAGATCGACGGCCTCATAGATGCTCAGCATCTCGTGACGGGCCTCGACGAGCTGACGGGAAAACAGTTTGCGCATGGTTCACTCCAATCAGTTGGGTGCGGTCATGCAGCCCGCACAGTGAATACGCACCGGACCAGGTCCGATCGGCTTGGGACTAGTCGCACCGATCAGCCAAAGCGGCCGGTGATATAGTCTTCCGTCCGCGAGTCCACCGGGCTGGTGAAGATCGCGTCGGTTTGACCATACTCGATGAGCGTGGCGGGCTCGCCGGCAACTTCCTGCAAGAAGAATGCGGTGTAGTCGCTGATACGAGCTGCCTGCTGCATTGAATGCGTGACGATGATGATCGTCATCTCGGGCGCCAGCTCGGCCATCAGATCCTCGACCTTAGAGACGGACGTGGGGTCGATGGCGGAGCAGGGCTCGTCCATCAGAAGGACATCGGGTTGCACCGCAAGCACGCGCGCGATGCACAGACGCTGCTGCTGACCGCCCGAGAGCGCCAAACCATCCTTGTTGAGCTGATTGGATACCTCTTTCCAGAGGTTGGCGCGCTTGAGCGATTCTTCCACGATGTCATCGAGGTCGCTTTTGCTAGTCACGCCCTGCAGACGAGGGCCAAAGGCGACATTCTCGTAGATGGATTTGGGAAACGGGTTGGGCTGCTGAAAAATCATGCCCACGCGGCGACGGAGGTCGACCGGGTCGACGCCCTCGGC
>DAWCEJ010000308.1:0-2753 GCA_052274955.1 Collinsella sp. | reverse complement strand
GCCCGGGGAGCGGACGAGCTGCGAGACGACGATACGCTCGGTACCGTTGATGATGAAGGTGCCCTGATCGGTCATCATGGGGAAGTCGCCCATAAAGACGAGCTGCTCCTTGATCTCGCCGGTCTCCTTGTTGGTGAGACGGACGTCGGTCAGAAGCGGAGCCTGATAGGTCATATCCTTCTCGCGGCACTCCTCGACGGTGTGCGCGGGGTCGCCGAACTGATGCTCGCCGAAGGTAACCTCGAGAACATGGTTCTGACTCTGGATGGGGCTGGATTCCTTGAACGCCTCACGAAGGCCCTCATCCTTAAAACGCTCAAAGGATTCCCTTTGAACAGAGATAAGGTTGGGGAGCTCCATGGCCTCCGGGATTTTCCCGAAGCTGACGCGCTTGCGCTCAGTGGCAGTGTATGCGTAGGTCACCAGGTTTTTCCTCCTTCACGGAAATGCTCGGTGGGTTGGCGAGGCATAGCTTCGCCAGTTATCGCAACCTAATAGTTTATCAGGTACCGACCGTTGGGCAAGAAAAGCCTTGACGCGATTGAGTTTTTGGAGTAGCAAAGTTTTTCGACAGAAAACACGCAGGTAGATATATGTGTATCGAACATCTGTTCATATATTTTCTGTGAACAGAGAGCCGGCAATCGCAGCTCTTATAAAAAACGGGCGCGAACCGAAGTCCGCGCCCGTAAATGTCGATGCCCGAAGGCTTACTTGCGCATCAATCCGCCGCGCTCGTCGATAGCGTCCCAGAAGGCATCGGCAAAGCGGGGGTCGCTTGCAGCCATGAGGGCGTTGGTGGCCATCCAGCCAGAGGGAGTGCCGGTGTCGTAGCCCGACAGCGGGTCGATGACGACCGCATACATGGCCTCGCGGTCGAGCGAACGGGCCATGGCGTCGGTGAGCTGGATCTCGCCACCCTTGCCGGCCTGCTGATCTGCCAGCAGGTCCATGACCAGCGGGCTCAGCAGGTAGCGACCGACGATGTACAGGTTGGACGGAGCAGCCTCGGGAGCGGGCTTCTCAACCAGACCGCCGATACGCCAGACAGCGCCCGGCTCGGCATCGGCAACGTCCTCGGCGCCCTCGAGCGAACCGACGCGCTCGCCGGCGATAACGCCGTAGCGGCTGACTTCCTCGGGCGAGCAAGCAGCGACGGCGATAACCGAAGCGCCACCGTGCTCCTTGGAAACGGCGAGCATCTTGTCGCAGATATCGCGGTTAGGCACAACGTAGTCGCCCAGAAGAACCAGGAAGTTCTCCCCTGCCACGGCGTCGGCAGCAGAGCGAATAGCATGGCCGAGGCCCTTGGGCTCGTACTGATAACGGAAGTCGACCGGCATACCGCCAGCGTGGGCGACGGCATCGGCATAGGCGTTCTTGCCGCGCTCGCGCAGCAGGTTCTCGAGCGAACGGTCGGGCTGGAAGTAGTTCAGCAGCTCGGGCTTACCGGGAGAAGTAACGATGATGGCGTCGTCGACTTCCTCGGGGTCGAGCGCCTCCTCGACGACGTACTGAATGACGGGCTTGTCGAGCACCGGCAGCATCTCTTTGGGCGTGCACTTGGTGCCAGGCAGAAAACGCGTGCCAAGACCGGCGGCGGGGATGATTGCCTTCATGTTATTCAAAGATCCTTTCGCAGGCGCAAAAGCGCCCCATGCGTGCGGCACACAGCCGCAGACCAAATTGCGATACCCAAGCATCTTACCGCTGGAACTATATGTCGCTACAAGGCAGAGACAATTCTTCAGCAGGTCAACGCAAATTATTGCTCGAATGGTGCAATTTTATTGCCCAACGGCAGGGCACCCGATACGACGCAAATCACAGAACATGGCAGTTTGAGCAACCGATGCCGAGGGACCGAAAAACAAAAAAGACGGGGCTCGCAATGCGAACCCCGTCTGCAAAGAAATCTGGCGAGAAAGCCTGATTACTTGAGGGTGACAGCAGCGCCAGCAGCCTCGAGCTTCTCCTTGGCAGCCTCGGCGTCCTCCTTCTTGGCACCCTCGAGAACAGCCTTGGGAGCGCCCTCGACGACCTCCTTGGCCTCCTTCAGGCCAAGGTTGGTGAGCTCACGGACGGCCTTGATGACCTGGATCTTGTTGTCGCCGAAGCCCTCGAGCACGACGTCAAACTCGGTCTTCTCCTCGGCCTCAGCAGCGCCAGCAGCGGGAGCGGCGACAACAGCGGCAGGAGCAGCGGCGGAAACGCCGAAGGTGTCCTCGATAGCCTTAACGAGCTCGGAAGCCTCGAGAAGGGTCATTTCCTTAAGAGCATCGATGATCTCATCGGTGGTAAGCTTAGCCATTTCTAAGTCCTTTCGGTTTCCGTGTCTGTGCACGGAGATCAGTTAAAACACGGCGCGAATGCGCCAGGGGTGCGGCGTTGCCGCCGCGGGTGAAAACAGCGACTAGGCTGCCTTCTGCTCGGAGACCTGCTGGATCGAACGAGCGAGACCAGAGGAAACGCCGTTGACGCAGACAGCGATGTCGCGAGCGAAACCGGAGATGAGACCGGCGATCTGGCCGAGAAGCTGATCCTTGGTGGGCAGCTCGGCGATAGCCTTAACATCATCAGCGGAAACGGCCTTGCCGTCGGAGATACCGCCCTTGATCTCAAGGACGCCCTTGGACTTAGCAGAGAAGTCCTTAAGGGCCTTAGCGGCCTCGACCGGCTCGGACTCGTAGAACACATAAGCGACGGGGCCGGCGAGGATCTCGTCGAGCTCGGGCTGCTCCTGGTTCTTGAGA
>DAWCEJ010000307.1:0-3756 GCA_052274955.1 Collinsella sp. | reverse complement strand
GCCCGCCGCTTCGCCGCTCGCAGACCGTCTTGCCGAGGTCGCCGACTTCTTCTCCATCGGCACCAACGACCTGATCGGCTACACCATGTGCGCCGACCGTGGCAACGACACCATCTCCAACCTGTACCAGGTGTACTATCCCGCCGTGCTCCGCTCGCTCAAGAACATCATCGAGAGCGGCGTGAAGGCCGGCATCATGGTCGGTATGTGTGGCGAGGCCGCTGCCGATCCGCTGCTCGAGCCGCTGCTGATCAGCTGGGGCCTGGAGGAGTTCTCGATGAGCGCTCCGTCGATCCTGCGCGCCCGCAAGACTATCAGCCAGTGGACCAAGGCCGAGTGCGACGAGCTCGCCGAGAAGGCGCTCGCCTGCAACACCGCCGCCGAGGTCAAGGCACTGCTCGAGTCCGCAGCTCGCTAATTTGGTATCAGAGGTAACCGCGTGGTTGGAATGGGCCGGCCACGCGGCCCTCACATATACAGGGGGTACTGTAAATGTTCTACACGCTAACCGCTAACCCGGCTGTCGACATGACGGTTTCGAGCTCTCCGCTCGAGCCCGACGAGAACGTCCGCACCGGCTCGGCCAGCTACACGGCTAACGGCAAGGGCCTCGACGTGTCCTTCGCCTTTAAGAAGATGGGCGTCGACACCGTCGCGCTCGGCTTCTTCGCTGGCTTCACGGGCAAGTTCATCGTCGAGGAGGTCATGAACCTGGGCTGCCTGTGCCGCCCGGTCTGGACCGACGGTATCACGCGCATCAACACCTACGTCAACGATGGCCAGCACGAGTACGGCATCCTGAACCCGGGTGCTCCGATCACGCCGCAGCACCAGGAGGAGCTCTACAACATCCTGGACACCGCGGGCGATCTTGAGTGCCTGATCGTCTCCGGCTCCGTGCCTCCCAAAGCTACGCCCGACTTCCTGGCTCAGGTCATGGAGCACGCTCAGGCTCGTGGCGCCGACGTCGTCCTGGACCTGTCCTCCGATAAGCTCAAGGAGCTCGCTCACAAGAAGCCGCTGCTCATCAAGCCGAACCATCACGAGATGAAGGCCATCTTCGGCGTGCCGGTCGACACCGACGATGAGGTTCGCGTTGCCATGAAGATGGCTCACGACGCTGGCGTTCAGAACGTGCTGCTCACCCGTGGTAGCCGCGGCGACGCTTACTTCTCCAACGGCGAGGACATCTGGTACGCCAAGCGTGAGTTCAACATCAAGCTGGTTTCTTCTGTCTGCGCCGGCGACTGCACCCTCGCTGCGTTCCTGCACAAGTGGTACAGGGATCGCGACAACGTCGAGGAGGCCATGAAGCTCGCTATGGCCACCGGCGCCAACGTTGCCGAGTCCGTCGGCATTGGCGACTTTGGTCACGTCGACGAGTACAGCAAGCGCGTTGCCGTCCGCAAGCTCGATCGTCAGTAATCGAAACGCGACATATTCGTGCGCATGCGGCGCCCCGGTTTCGGCCGGGGCGCCTTTTTGTTCCGCCACGGGGGAGAGGTGTCCCGCCGTACTTCATCGCTTCCACACCGTTCACCGAGTTGCCCTAGCCTTTTACCGATGCGTGGAATATACTTTCATTAACACGTTGCTTCGTGAAAGGAACATTCATGATTTACACGCTCACTGCAAATCCCGCCATTGACTACAACATCGCCTGTGACGGTCTTGCTGCCAACACCGTCACGCGTACCCGCAACGCCGTCTACACGCCCAACGGCAAGGGCCTCAATGTCTCGTTTACGCTTGACCACTACGGTGTCGACACCACGATCCTGGGTTTCTTCGCCGGCTTCTCGGGCGAGTTTATCGTTAAGGGCGCCGAGGCCCTGGGCGTGCCCGTCAAGCCCGTGTGGACCGACGGCATCACGCGCGTCAACGTGTTCCTCAATGCCGGCCCCGACACGGAGTACAACATGGTCAACGCCGGTGCCGCCATCAACGAGGCCAACGAGCAGGAGATGTTTGAGCTCATCGATTCGCTCGATGACATGACCTGCCTGGTCATCAGTGGCTCGCTGCCTCCCAACACTTCCGAGGGCTTCTTGGCCGAGGTCCTGCGCCGCGTCAAGGCCAAGGGGGCCGAGTTCGTCCTCGACATCTCGAGCCATCAGCTGGCAGACCTCATTGCTCTGGAGCCGCTGCTTATTAAGCCCAACGACGACGAGTTGCTTGACATCTTTGGCATTAAGGTGAGCGGTGGCGACGATGAGTCTGTCAAGGGCGCAATGGCCGAGCTTCATGCCAAGGGCGCCAAGAACGTGCTGCTTACCCTCGGTGGCGCCGGTGCGTACTTCTCCAACGGCGAGCACATCTGGTTTGCCAACCGCACCTTCGACGTCAAGCTGCTGTCGACGGTGTGCGCCGGCGATTCCTCGCTCGCTGCCTTCCTGTCCGTGTGGCACGACGCCCCCGAGCGTGTTGAGGATGCTTTGCGTCTTTCGATGGCCACCGGCGCCAACGTGGTCGAGTGCCCCGGTCTGGGCGATTTTGCCAAGGTGGACGAATATAAGAAGCACATCGAGGTTCGCCAGGTCTGCTAGCCGCATCGATACATCGTTGCCGAACACCCGCTTTGGATTACCAAGGCGGGTGTTTTTTGCGCGCTGAACGTATGTGGCGTCTGCTGTCTCGTTTTATGGAATTGACGACGCGATTGCGTGTGCGCGCTTTCTCGTTTCTTGTTAGACTTCTTGAGAACCATCGATTAACGCTCACAAGTGCAGGAGGCCATAGGCATGTGCAATGTTTCGCTCAACGGTACTCAACCGTCCGATGCCTCCCTGCGCGTCCTTCGCGCGCTTGAGGCTGGTGGTCTTGAAGCTTGGTACGTGGGCGGCTGGGTGCGCGACGCCCTGATGGGGTGCCCCAGCCATGATGTTGATATGTGCTGTAGCGGCCTGTGGCAGGAGTCCAAAGTGGCGCTCGAGGCCGCTGATATCGCGGTCGTGGAGTCGGGCATTAAATTTGGTGGAATCACGGCTATTTCCGATGGCGAGCGTATCGAGGTCACCACGTACCGTCTGGATGGCTTCTATACCGATGGGCGCCATCCTCAGAGTGTCGAGCGTGCCGCCTCGCTCGAGGACGATCTGGCGCGCCGCGACTTTACCGTCAACGCCATGGCCTGGCATCCCGAGCGCGGTCTTGTCGACCGCTACGACGGCCAGGGTGACTTGGAGCGCAAGCTGATTCGCGCTGTCGGCGCTCCCAAGCGTCGCTTTAACGAGGACGCCCTGCGCATGCTGCGTGCGGTACGCTTTGCCTGCCGCCTGGACTTTATGATTGAGCCCGAGACTAAGCGCGCGCTTGCCGAGTGCGCGCCGCTGCTCGATGCCGTGGCGTGTGAGCGTGTGGGTATTGAGCTCGAGGGCATTCTTTCGACCGGTCATGGGGGAGACGCTATGCTGCGTTACCCCGAGCTCATCTGTGCCGCTGTGCCCGAGCTTGCACCCGCTCGTGGGTTTGATCAACGCAGTGTCTATCATGCGTTTAACGTCTATGAGCATATCGCCCGTGTGCTGACGGTGGCGGGGGAGCTCGCGCTGTGTGACGGCGTCGTGCCCTCGTCGCGCCTTATGTGGGCGGCGTTTTTGCACGATGTGTCCAAGCCCGAGTGCTTCACGGTCGATCACGCCGGCAGCGGACACTTCTACGGTCATCCAGAGCTTGGCGCCAAGAAGGCGCGCGTCATTATGGATCGCCTGGCGCTCTCGCACGACTTGGTGCGCGACGTGTGCCTGCTCATCAAAT
>DAWCEJ010000306.1:0-4993 GCA_052274955.1 Collinsella sp. | reverse complement strand
TCCATAACCCGCGACGTTTCGGGCGAGGGCGTTCAGCAGGCGCTGCTTAAGATTCTTGAGGGCACGGTGGCAAGCGTTCCGCCCACCGGCGGCCGCAAGCATCCCCAGCAGGAACTGCTCCAGATCGACACGACCAACATCCTGTTCATCTGCGGCGGTGCCTTTGTGGGTCTGGACAAGATCATCGCCGACCGCGTGGGCAACAAGGGCGTGGGCTTCAACTCCGAGATCGCCGGCCCCACCTCGGTCGACGAGAACGACCTGCTGCGTCAGGTGCTCCCGCAGGACCTCAACGCCTTTGGCATGATCCCCGAGTTTGTGGGACGTACGCCCGTCGTCACCCAGACGCAGGCGCTCGACGAGGACGACCTGGTGTCGATCCTGACTGAGCCCAAGAACGCCGTGGTGCGTCAGTACCGCAAGATGTTCCAGCTCGAGGACGTTGAGCTTGAGTTTGAGGACGCCGCCCTGCACGAGATCGCCCGCATGGCGCTTGCCCGCAAGACCGGCGCCCGCGGCCTGCGCTCCATCTGCGAGGACGTGCTGCAGCAGACGATGTTCGACCTCCCCAGCGAGGAAGGCGTAGCCAAGGTCGTCGTAACCGAAGCCTCCGTAAAGGGCGAAGAACAGCCCCAACGCATCTACGGGTAAACCAGCCAAAAACGTGCTTGCAAATAGCCTCCGACCATCCGCGGTCGGAGGCTATTTTATATATACGCAATAACCCCAACTACCTGTGTTATTCTGTGTGTTTGTTTAAGCCTCAGCGAAGTCATATCAGACTGAAGTAATCGATACCTAAGGGGAGGAATGCAGACCCCAGCGGGCCTACATTCCTCCCCGGCGGGACAGGGAGAGATATATGGAAGAGATGCCCAAGAACTACGATCCGTCGACCAACGAGCCGGCGATCCTGCAGAAGTGGCTCGACGGCGGCTACTACAAGCGCCGTGAGGGCGTGGGCGACTGCACCGTCACCATTCCGCCTCCCAACGTGACTGGCAAGCTCCACATGGGCCATGCCACCGATGACTCCATCCAGGACGCCATCGTCCGTATGGCCCGCATGCGCGGCAAGTCCACGCGCTGGGTGCTGGGCACCGATCACGCCGGTATCGCCACGCAGACCAAGGTCGACAAGAAGCTCAAGAGCGAGGGTATCAGCCGCCTGGAGATCGGTCGCGACAAGTTTGTTGACGCCTGCTGGGACTGGACCCACGAGTACGGCGGCATCATCGTCGAGCAGATCAAGCGCATGGGCTGCTCCGTCGACTTCGACAACGAGCGCTTCACCATGGACGAGGATTACGCCCAGGCCGTGCGTAAGGTCTTCTGCGACTGGTACCACGACGGCCTGATCTACCGTGGCAAGCGTATCGTCAACTGGTGCCCCAACTGCACCACCGCCATCTCGGACGACGAGGCCGAGTATAAGGACGAGAAGGGCCACCTGTGGCACCTGCGCTACCCGCTGACCGAGCCGGTCAACGGCCAGGACTACATCGTCGTCGCCACCACGCGCCCCGAGACCATGCTCGGCGACACGGGCGTTGCCGTCTCCCCGAAGGACCCCGAGAAGGCCGCCTTTGTGGGTAAGACCGTCAAGCTCCCCATCGTCGACCGCGAGATCCCCATCTTTGAGGATTGGCATGTCGACGCCAACTTCGGTTCCGGCTTTGTCAAGGTTACCCCGGCCCACGACCCCAACGACTACGCCATGGGTCAGGCCCACGACCTGCCGCAGATCAACATCTTCGACGAGCACGCGGTGGTCGTCGAGGGCTATGGCGAGTTCACCGGCATGAACCGCGACGAGTGCCGCGAGACGGTCATCAAGTGGTTCGAGGAGCACGACCTGCTCGACCACGTCGAAGAGCTCGACCACTCCGTCATGCACTGCTACCGTTGCGACTCCGCGCTGGAGCCGTGGCTGTCCGAGCAGTGGTTTGTGGCCGTCGACAAGCTCAAGGGGCCGGCACTCGACGCCGTTAACTCCGGCAAGGTCACCTTCCACCCCGCGCGCTGGACGCAGACCTACACCACCTGGATGGAGAACCTCAAGGACTGGTGCATCAGCCGCCAGCTGTGGTGGGGCCACCGCATCCCCGTGTTCTACTGCGAGGACTGCGGCTGGGAGGACGCCCTCACCGAGGACACTGACGTGTGCCCCAAGTGCGGCGGCCATCACGTGCATCAGGACGAGAACGTGCTGGACACCTGGTTCAGCTCGCAGCTGTGGACCTTTGCCACGCAGGGCTGGCCGCAAAAGCCGGAGCTGCTTGAGGGCCATCACCCCACGACGGCGCTCGTCACCGCGCGCGACATCATCGCGTTGTGGGTCGCCCGCATGGTCATGAGCTCGTTGTACTTCTTGGACGAGGTACCGTTTAAGGACGTCGTCATCTACCCGACGATCCTTGCCAAGGACGGCAGCCGCATGTCCAAGTCCAAGGGTAACGGCGTTGACCCCATGGACCTCATCGGTATGTACGGCGCCGACGCGATGCGCTATAACCTGCTCACGCTGTGCACCAACAACCAGGACGTCAAGTTTGACGCGAACATCGATAAGAAGACCAAGAAGCTTATCGACAGCCCGCGTACCGACCAGGCCAAGTCGATTGTGACCAAGATCTGGAACGCCAGCCGCTTCCTGCTCATGAACATGGAGGGCTACACGCCCGGCGAGCCCGTCGTGGAGACGCCGGCCGACGCTTGGATGTTCAGCCGCCTGGCCAAGGCCGTGAAGATGGTCACCGAGGGTATCGAGCAGTACACCTTTGGCGACATGGCCCGCGGCGTGCAGCAGTTCTTCTGGAACGAGGTCTGCGACTGGTACGTCGAGGTCACCAAGGCCCGCCTGAAGGGCGAGGGCCGTCTGCAGGCTCAGCGCAACCTGATCTTTGTGCTCGACACCTCCATTCGCCTGATGCATCCGCTCATGCCGTTTGTCACCGAGGAGATCTGGGACAACATGCCGGCGAGCGTGCTCGACCTGGACGCCGAGGGCAACGTGAACCGCGCCGAGGCGCTCATGATCGCCAAGTGGCCCGAGCCCGCCGACTACGCCAAGTATGTTGACGAGGACGCCGAGCGCGCGTTTGAGCTGTGCCGCGCCGTCGTGTCTGCCGCCCGTGCCACGCGTTCGCGTTACCGCTTGAGCCCCAAGGCCGAGCTCGACGTGGTCGTGCGCGCCGGTGCCGAGGACATCGAGAAGCTCGAGAGCCTGCGCTCGACCATTGAGCCGCTTGCCAACACGGCTTCGCTGGTCATGGGCACCGACGTTGAGAAGCCGGCTGCGAGCATTGCCGTGGTCGATAGCGGCGTTGAGGTCTTTGTGGTACTCGAGGGCAAGGTCGACCTTTCGGCCGAGAAGGCGCGCTTGGGGAAGGAGATCGCTGCGGCGCAGAAGGAGCTCGCTGGCTGTGAGAAGACCCTTGCCAACGAGGGCTTTGTGGCTAAGGCCGCGCCTGCGGTGGTGCAGAAGAAGAGGGACCGTGCAGCTGAGCTCAAGGAGATCCTTGCGGCGCTGACTGCTCAGGTTGCTGACTTCTCGTAAGCGTTATTGGGGGACGCGGTTTGGGACATTGCTCGCTACTGCGGACACCTATTCCGCCGTTCTAACGAACGGCGGCTGACTCGACGCTGCAAACGCCTCTGATGGCCAATCTGCCGTTCAACTTCGGGCGCATGGGCATAAGCCCTATGCGCCCTTGTTTCACGGCACCTTGGCTCATCAGAGGCGTTTTCGCTGACTATCCTCAACCTATACTGTTTTATTTTTCTATGAATGGCGGTTCTAAAAATGCCTAAGCGTTCCGGCTTGTATACCGTTCCTTTTGAGTTTGATTTGCTTTCATTTGATGAGGCTGTTGGGCTTGCTGCTGATACGGGGCGGATTTCTGGGGATGCTGGTCCTTTGCTTGAGACGGTTGTCGATATGCTTGATGAGCTGGGGCGTCCGGACGAATATTTTGATTGCATTCAGGTTGCCGGTACCAATGGCAAGACTTCGACCACGCGTTTTTCGGCTGCTATCTTGCGTGGTGAGGGGTTAAAGACCGCGCTGTATACGTCGCCGCAGCTGGTGCGCTATCCCGAGCGCATGGAGGTTGATGGGCGCGTTGTGAGCGACGAGTCGTTTGCCCGTGGTGTTTCTGCTGCTGTTGAGGCGGGACATCGCGTGAATGCCCGTCGTGTGGCGGCGGGGGAGCGCGCCTATTCCATTACGCCGTTTGACCTGCTGACGGCTGCCGCACTTGTGGTGTTTGCCGAGGCCGCGGTGGATGTTGCCGTGCTCGAGGTTGGTATGGGCGGACGTTGGGACGCCACGAGTGCGACCGATCCCGTCGCCGTTGCCATTACGGGCATTGGGCTCGATCACACACGCATTTTGGGCGATACGCTCGAGGCCATTGCGGGGGAGAAGGCCGCGGTCATCAAGCCCGGACGCCTGGTTGTTCTGGGCGAGGGCACGCATGAGCCGAGCGTTCAGCGCGTGATGGACGCCCGCTGCCGCGAGTGCGGCATCGTGCCGCTGGTGGTGAGCCACGCTACGACCAAGGTGCCGGCTCACGTGGGCGATACGGTGGAGTTTAGCTGCACCACGCCTCGTGCGATCTACACGTCGAGCATGGTCAAGCCGGCGTATCAGCCGCAAAATGCCGCGTGCGCGATTATTCTGTGCGAGGGCTATCTGGGCCGCGAGCTCGACCATGATGCGCTCGATGCTTCGCTTATGGGCTGCCCCACGCCGGGTCGCTTTGATGTGCTGGGAACCGATCCGCTCAAGCTGATCGACGCCTGCCATAACCCTCAGAGCTGCGAGAACTTTGTGAGTGCGCTGGACGAGATCGACCCGTGCGTGGAGAACCGCCCCACGCTGCTGTGCGCTGCGCTGGCCGATAAGGACGTGGCGGGTATCGTTGACGTTCTGGTTCCGGCGTTCCCCCGCGTGGTCGTAACCCAGACCGATTCCGATCGCGCCTTGCCC
>DAWCEJ010000305.1:0-10902 GCA_052274955.1 Collinsella sp. | reverse complement strand
GTCATCCTATCAAGCGCGCTGAATAGCGTGGAACGCTGCCCCGCGCATCAGGTTTTAGGCCAGTCAACCAGCCACTCCAAGGTCATCCGGCAGTTTCCTTGACGCAGGCTACCGCATCTTATAATCTTGTATTACTAAAGCTGGAAAGCCTCTCAACGATGCGCAACTCCAGCTCTTTTTATATCAAGAGAGCAAGTGTCGGAAAGCAAAATGTCAGAAAGCAGCGCTTTGAGCAGAATAAAACGCCTGGTCAACGCCTATAGCGGTCTCGTGCTCATGGGCGCCGTCGGAATCCCTATCGGCGTTATCGTTGGTGCCGTCTGCGCGCTCTTTGGACGTGTGCTTCTGGCGATCGGCACCTTCCGCGACGAGCACACCGCACTGCTCCTTCCCTTCCTCGCCCTCATGGGCTTGGCCATCGTATTTGCCTACCGCACCTGGGGCAAAGGCACCGATCGGGGCATGAGCCTGGTATTCGACGTAGGCCACGGGCGCGAAGACGCCATCTCCCCGCGCCTGGTGCCGCTCGTTATGCTGAGCGCGTGGGGAACGCACCTCTTTGGCGGCAGTGCGGAACGCGAGGGCGTAGCGGTGCAGATCGGCGCCACCATCTCACATTGGATCGGCCGACGCCTGCCTTTCCGAGACCCCGGCAACACGTTTTTGCGTATTGGCATGGCTGCCGGCTTTGCCGGGCTCTTTCGAACGCCACTCGCCGCCACGGTCTTTGCTATCGAAGTACTGGTCGCAGGACGCATGGAATACCGCGCGCTGTTTCCCACGCTGGGATACGCCGCCGTCTTTGGCAGCGCCACCAATACGCTGCTCGCACCCATCCTTATTGGCTGCGAAGTCTTCGGCATTGGCAACCTGCCGATGTTCTTTATTGTCTGCGTCGTGGCCTACCTGTTCAACATGGATAAGTCGATCTACGCCCTGCAAGAGCAAGCGTAGATAGATGTCCAAGCAGGTGGTCTCAACCGGAAACGGCGTCCCGCTCTGAGGCTGTATTCCGGGACACGGTTTCCGTCTGAGTCTCCATTCGGACAGCGCGTCCCGTTCTTTCACGGCGTCTTGGCTATGCAAAGTGCTCGAACGTTATTCCTCGTACGCGCCCTCAAGCCGAAGCAGCCACTCCTTGCGATCAAGCCCGCCGGCATATCCGTTGAGCGAACCATCGGCGGCAACTACGCGATGGCATGGCACGATGATCGAAATGGGATTACGCGCAACCGCAGCCCCCACCGCACGAGGAGACACAACAGGGTCCTCATTCCCCGGAACCCGGTGGCGGGCGGCGACACGAAGCGCAATCTCGCCATACGTAGCGACCTCGCCACGCGGAATTGCAAGCAGCTCGTACCAAACTTCACGCTGAAACGCCGTGCCAATCATATGCAACGGCGGCGTAAACCGAGGCTCCTGCCCCGCAAAATAAGCATTCAGCCAAGCCCAAGAACGCTCAAGCACCGAAGAAGCCGCGCCATTTGCCGGACCTACCGACGACATGCCACCAGTACCGGAAACCGCATCGGCGCCTGCAACACGTTCGGAGTCTTCCCGAAGAAGCGTAGAGCCAAAGTGCTCCTGCCCCTCAAACCAAAGCCCCGTCAAACCGCGGCCATCAGCGGCAAGCAGGATTTCGCCCAAAGGCGAAGCAAACGTCGTCGTGACCACCGGCGGCTCCTTTCAAAACTTCGCAAACATCATACCGCGAACTGTGCAGACAACCCCCGCAGATACGTCCGGACAGACTGATTGTCCAAGGGAGGGCGTTTTCCCTCTCAATATCGACCGATACCGAGTCAAAACGCCCAAAACGATGTCCGGCAAAAACGAAGGTGAATGGTTTTCCGAGAAGTGAACGAGTAAAACTAGAGCCCCGAAGCATCCGCATTTTTTGATTGCAAAACAGCAGGATTCATGCGATAAAACCGCAGGAAATGGCGGCCAAAATATGCCGATGTTTCAAGGGTCCAAAATAGGTCGTTCACTTCCCGGGAAACCATTCACCTTCGATTCGCACTAACCCCAAAGTCATCCCAGGCAGCAGGCGCAGCGCGCCGCGGCTCCCGGCCGCGCTCCACAGTCCCCAAAGGCGGCAGGCGCAAAGCGCCGAGGCCGCCGCCGGGACCAGGGCCCGCAACAACCGCGTGTCTCCACATCAGCCCAGCGGCCTCAACCAACAACGGCCCCATCGCAGGCCGCTCGCGACAGCGTCACCGCAAGCGGGGGCCGGGCTGAGCTTTCAAAACGTCCTCGACCATGTGTGGCGCCTTGCCCTGCTCCTTCGGAGCCGCGGACAAGGCGCCACACTGGTCTGCGGAGTGTTCTGAAAACTTAACCCGGCCCCCGCCGGACAGGTCACACTACTCGCAGAGCAGCTTAGCAATCTGGACGGCGTTGGTTGCCGCGCCCTTACGGATTTGGTCGCCGCAGCACCAGAAGGTGATTCCGCGCGCGGCCTCGGGGTTCGAGATATCGCGACGCACGCGGCCGACCCAAATCAGGTCCTGGTCGGAGGTATCCATCGGCATGGGGAAGCGGTCGTGCGCATCCTCGGCGCTCATGTCGTCAACCAGCTTGACGCCGGGAGCGGCAGCCAGCGCAGCACGGGCCTCCTCGACCGTAATATCGCGCTCAAACTCGAGCGTAATGCTCTCGGAGTGCGAACGCAGCACGGGCACGCGCACGCAGGTGCAGTTCACGCGCAGCTCGGGCAGATGCATGATCTTACGGCCCTCGTTCTGCAGCTTCATCTCCTCGGAGGTAAAGCCTTCCTCCTTGACACCGCCGATCTGCGGAATCAGGTTGCTCGCCAGCTGGGCGGCAAACGCGCGCGGCTCGGGAATTTCCTCGCCACGGCCCAGGGCGGCCAGCTGAGCCTCGAGCTCGGCCATACCGGGAGCGCCGGCACCCGAAGCCGCCTGATACGTCGAGACGATCATGCGCTTGACACCGGCGAGCTGGTGCAGCGGCCACGTGGGAACCAGGTCGATAATGGTCGCGCAGTTGGGATTGGCGATAAGGCCGTGATGCCACTTGATATCGTCGGCATTGATCTCGGGCACGACCAGCGGCACCTCGGGATCCATGCGGAAGGCGTGGCTGTTGTCGACTACGACGGCGCCGCGCTTGACGGCCTCGGGCAGCAGCTCCTTTGCGATGTCGTCGCCGGCGGCGCCAAGCACAATATCGCAACCCTCAAAGGCCTCGGGGCAAGCCTCTTCAATCACGATCTGCTCGCCGCGGAACTCGACGGTCTTGCCCGCAGAACGCGCGCTCGCCAGCAGCTTGAGCTTGCCAACCGGGAACTCCTGCTCGTTGAGGCACTCGAGCATCTGGGTGCCCACGGCTCCCGTCGCGCCCAAAATAGCAACCGTGTACTGTTTCATGCTTCCCCCTTTAAAGGTTGTGGCTTTTGCCCGCACGACGAGCAGGCCGATTATTGTTGCCAGTGTATACAAGAACGGGGCGGACACGAAACCCGCCCCGTCGAGACGAAACCGAAATGAAACGCCCCGCCGTAGATTTTTGGCACTTGTCCCAAAAATCCGCCGGGATGTCAACTATTTGTGGAGCGCGGCCAGGGCGGGATCGACCGGCGCGGAAGCCTCCAGGTCGGAGACCTTCACAATGCCGTTTTCGTCGGAGAAGGCACGGTAAATGGTCTGAATCGCCAAATCGAAGTCCTTCTCCTCCACGCCGATGATGATGTTGATCTCGTCGCAGCTCTGCGAAATCATACGCACGCTCACGCCGGCTTGGCCAAGCATGCCAAACAGATGGCCCGAGATACCTGCGCGGCCGCGCAGGTTGCGGCCAACGGTAGCGATAAGCGCCAAGCCCTCGACAACCTCGATCTCGAGCGGCTCGACCTCCTGCTGAATGTCGCCCACGAGCGAGTATAGCGAGTCGTGCACGTCCTGCTCCTGCACTACGGCGCCAAAGCGGTCGACACCGGTGGGCATGTGCTCGACGGAAACGTCATAGCGCTCGAAGACCGAAAGCGCACGGCGCATAAAGCCAACACGGGGCTTGGTGCGGTCGCGGGCAACGTTGATGGCGACAAAACCGCGCTTGCCGGTCACGCCGGTAATGATGGGCTCGGCCTCACCCTCGTCAGCCGTCTCGCTAATGATGGTGCCGGGGTCCTGCGGCGCATTGGTGTTCTTGATGACCAGCGGAATACCCGCCTCACGCACGGGAAACACGGCCTCCTCGTGCAGGACGCTTGCGCCCATGTACGAAAGTTCGCGCAGCTCCTCGTAGGTAACGCGCGCAATGGGCTGAGCCTCGGGAACAATACGCGGATCGGCAGAATAGAAGCCCGAAACGTCGGTCCAGTTCTCGTACAGGTCGGCGCCCAGGCATTTGGCAAGGATCGAGCCCGAGATATCGCCGCCGCCACGGTCGAGCAGCTTGATCTGGCCCTCTCGTGTCGCGCCGTAGAAACCGGGCATAACAAAGCCGCCCTGCTGACCGTACTCCTGCACCAGCTCGGAGGTGCGGTTCATGCTGAGCGTACCGTCGTGATGGAACGCTACGACCGTCGCGGCATCCAGGAACGGCAGGCCCAGGTACTCGGCCATCAGGCGGGCGGTAAAGTACTCGCCACGGCTTACAAGCTCCTCGGTGGAGTAGCCGCCCGAGCGGGCGCACTCGGCAAAGGCCGCGAACTCCTCGCGGATGGGATAGGTGAGCTCCAGCTCATCAGCGATATCAAAATAGCGCTGGCCAATGTCCTCGAGCAGCTCCTCGCACGACACGTGATACTTAACGTGCGCGTTAACCAGGTAGAGCAGGTCGGTCACCTTGGTGTCGCCCTTAAAGCGGCGACCGCAGGCGGAAACCACCACAAAACGGCGGGCAGGGTCGGCATCGACGATGGCCTTGATCTTCTTGAAGTGTTCGGCGTCGGCGACCGACGAGCCGCCAAACTTGGCAATTTTTATCATGGCGTGGAGGTTACCTTTCTAAAAGCCTCTGCAAACCTGTTTTGCGTGCTCTGATACCATGGGTTCACCGATTGGGACCAAGGCATCCGAGGAGCAGTGTTATATGGGAACTTATCATAGTACACGAGGACGCACTTTATCGTGCTCAAGTAAGGTGGCAATCCGTACCGGCATCGCTCCCGACGGGGGTTTGTTTGTCTCGGACGAGCTGGGCATCCAACAGGTCGATATCAGCTCGCTTGCCGATAAATCGTACTTTGAAATCGCTCAAGATGTGTTGGGAATGTTACTGAACGATTACACGGACGAAGAAATTTCGGCCTGTGTGAATGAGGCTTACCGCGGTACGTTTGCAAGCGATGAGGTCACGCCGCTCGTCAAACTCGACGCAGCGCCGGGCACCGACGCTCCTCAAACCTATGTGATGGAGCTCTTTGGCGGTCCCACGAGCGCCTTTAAGGATGTCGCCTTGCAGATGCTCCCCCGCCTCATGGCCCGCACCTCCGCCAAGGACGGCGGCGCCGAGCGCATCATGATCGTCACCGCCACGTCGGGCGACACGGGCAAGGCCGCGCTCGCCGGCTTTGCCGATGCTCCGGGCACGGGCATCACCGTCTTTTATCCCGAAGGCAAGGTCAGCCGCGTGCAGAATCTGCAGATGTCCACACAGGAGGGCGACAACGTCGCCGTCTGCGGCATCCGCGGCAACTTTGACGACGCCCAGAGCGCCGTCAAGCGCATCTTTGCCGATAAGGAGCTTGCCGAGCGCTTGGAGGCCACCGGCACCGTGCTTTCGAGCGCCAACTCCATCAACGTCGGCCGCCTGGCGCCGCAGGTCGTCTACTACTTTGCCGCCTATGCGCAGCTGCTACGCGCCAGCGCCATCGAGGCAGGCGACGCCGTGGAGTTCTGCGTGCCGACCGGCAACTTTGGTGATATCCTGGCCGGCTACTATGCCAAGCGCATGGGCCTGCCCGTCGCTAAGCTCATCGTTGCGAGCGACAAGAACAACGTGCTGGCCGACTTCCTGACCACCGGCGTCTACGACCGCAACCGTCCGTTCTTCACGACCATCTCGCCGTCGATGGACATCCTCATCAGCTCAAACCTGGAGCGCATGCTGTACTTCCTGTCCGATGGCGACTGCGAGCTCGTTGCCGGCCTTATGGAGCAACTGGCACAGACTGGTCGCTACGATGTTCCCACCGACCTGCTGGCAAAGATTCAGAGCGTCTTTGGCTGCGGCTGGGCCAGCGAGGACGAGGTCCGCGCTGCCATCAAGAGCTGCTGGGATGCGAACGGTTACGTAATCGATCCGCACACCGCCTGCGGCTATCACGTCTTTGAACAGGTCGCTCCCGCCGAGGGAGCCAAGGCGCGCGTGCTGCTTTCGACCGCCAGCCCCTACAAGTTCCCGCGCGCCTGCTGCGACGCCCTGGGCCTCGATGTTCCCAAGGACGACTTTGAGGCTATACGTGTGCTCGAGCAGGCCACCAACACAGTCGCCCCGACCCAGCTCGCCGAGCTCGAGTCCAAGCCCGTCCGCTTCGAAGACGTCTGCGACGTAGCCGACATGGCCAACTACGTAGAGCAGGCTGCAAAAAAGATGGCTACCAACTAAACCCCTTATAAGGCGCCGGCGACAGCCGGCGCACCTTCTTTTATCAGATATCCCCCGGGATGATGACGAGCTGACATGCGGGTCTGCCTGTTTAGTTCGTCGCGAGTTCCGCACGAGCCGGAAAGCACTTAATGTGCTTTCCGAGCGAGCCAGGACTGCCCGAGCAGCGAACTAAACAGGCAGACCGCCCAGGAGATTCCCATGATCAAGATCACCGTCCCAGCAACAAGCGCCAACTTGGGCATCGGCTACGACACCCTCGGCATGGCCGTCAGCCTCTACTCGCACTTTACCTTCGAGCGCGCCGATAAGCTCACCATCACGGGCTGCCCCGAGGAGTTCCAAAACGAGAACAACCTGGTCTACGTCAGCTTTGTCGATGCACTGGCCGCATGGGACGAACCGGCCTTCCCCGTCGCCATCGACATTCAGACTGACGTTCCCGTCGCCCGCGGCCTGGGCTCCAGCTCCACCTGCGTCGTCGCCGGCATTATGGCAGCCGCCGCGCTGACGGGCCACACCGTCGATCGCGCCGAGCTCGTCCGCATTGCCACCGAGGTCGAGGGCCATCCCGATAACGTCGCCCCCGCTATCCTGGGCGGCGCCGTCTGCTCCTTTACGCCGACCGATTCGCTGCCCCAGTGCCTGCGCTACGAGGTGAGCGATCGCTTGCGTTTTATTACCGTGATTCCGCCCTACGAGGTACACACGAGTGAGGCGCGCAAGGTCGTGCCGCAGGAGATTCCGCTCTCCACCGCCGTGTGGCAGATGGGCCGCATCGCCGGCATGACGCGCGGCTTGGAGACCGGCGACCTTGACCTGATTGCCGCCGCCAACGACGACCGCATCCAGGAGCCCTATCGCCGCCGTCTCATCCCCGACTACAACGCCGTGCGCGACACCTGCCTTAACGGGGGCGCCAAGACCATCTGGATCAGCGGTTCGGGCTCGACCCTTATGGCTGTGACCGATGACACCATCGTGGCGAAGTTCCTACAGGTCAAGCTGCGCGAGCAGTTCCCCAGGTGTGCGACGCATATTCTGACGTGCGACACCGAGGGCGCTCAAATCGAGTACCTGTAGCGCCCTGCCTCATTGCCCTCACCGGTCCCCTTGGGGCTTCCCCTGAAAACAATCCGCAGATCGAATTGCCCCGTCGCGCGAAGCGCACGACGGGGCAATTCATGATCGAGGACGTTTTCAGGGGAAGCCCCAAGGGGACCTGCGCAGCCTCGACAGGATAATCGCATTCGCTGATTTAATTATCGCCCGATTCGCGGCGCAATCTATTTATCTCCGCTGCTCAGAACCGCCTCAAGTCTTTGCACGAGAACTCCGACGGTAATTCCAAGTGCCTCTGCATAGGCGAACTGCTCATAAACCCTAAGACTGCGTTCCCCGGTTTCGACTTTCGAGATGAACGACTGAGGTACCCTCAGTTTCTTTGCGAGTTCAACCTGAGTGATACCTTGTTCCCGACGAATCTGGGAGAGGCATTTTCCGCATGTCCTATTAGCATCAACGTTCATACCGTTTACGCTATATTCCATTTTGATATATCCCAAACTAGGATATATTCATGTGAGTATCTGTTTCACTTATCGCAATTGTTCGCATCGCACATTTGAAACGAGAGAGGGGACTCGATAAGCATGGATGACGAGATGAAAGAGCCCAATAGTGAGCAAACGCCCAGTGCATCTGATGAACAGAAGCCGAATATCGAAGGGAAGCAGGTTTCTGATGGTGCTGACGACACCACCTCCCCTGACGATCGATCATCAAATGAAGACGGTGCCACATGCAATAAGGAAGAGGACGATTCACTTCTAACGAGTGCCATTAACAAACTTGGTGGTAATAAACGAGCGGCTATCGCAACTGCTGCGATAGTTGCCGTCATCTTCTGCTTACCCATGCTGTTTCCTCAAATGTTTTGCACCCACAAACTTTGGACCAATGCAAACTGTACAAGCCCTCGCACCTGTAAAAGTTGCGGCAAAACCGAAGGGAAACCCCTTGGGCATCAACCAGGCTCTTGGACTACCGAAGTCGATTACGTTGACGCCACCTCGAAGGAAATTCGAGAATGCGGGAGATGCGGAGAGGTCGTTGACACCCGCAATGAAAAGGAAATTACTTCCTTTCTTGGCGACGGATCGTTTTCAATTTCACCTGAAGGCTTTATTGAACGACTTAACGAGGAATTCTCCGATATTCCCAATTGCAGCAGTATGAAGGCGAGTTACGAGTTAGACGATAGCGGCACGGGACTCGAGCTTCAGATAAAAAATGGCTCTACGCTTGCCAGTATTGGAGGTTTTTTCTCGGACTCGAGCAGTCAACTACTATTCAGCTATCTTGGATCAGAAAACTGCTTCAAAAACATAGTCATGTACTTCGAAAATTCAGATTATGCCGCGGCGACAGCATTAGCAACCATACAAGCAATTGATCCAACACTCTCATTTTCCGACGCTAAGGAGATTGGCGCTGCCTGCGTAGGTACGCCAACTGTCAAAAATGGAATTACGTACGCAATCTTAGCTTCAAATGGAGAATACTGGCTGAGCACCCGAATTGAATAATTTACTTTAATTGCTAAATGCAGACGCCTCTTACTCGCGGCATATTAAAGTTCAACCCCTGCTAGCATCGTCAATCGAAATATGCCCCGCCGAGCACTTTAGCTTGGCGGGGCATTTCAATACGTAGGCGGATTTTGATACCTAGAAGGCCCACATGCCCCCACTAGGCAGCCGGCTTCGCTGCTCAAATTGCTCGAACTGCAACTTGAGCAATCAGCGGCCAGCATCTCTTTTACGCTGCGCTAGTTTCTTTGTATTCAAAGACTGGCTCTAAGATGTCTTCGATGCTGCAGTGCAGGACTTTCGCCATATCCCTTACGGTTGTTACCGATGCTTCGTTGATGTTTCTCTGGCGCTGTTCGTACATTTGGATTGAGCGGAGTGATACGCCCGATTCGTATGCCAGGTCTTGTTGGGTTTTCTTGAGCCTCTTTCTTGCTTGCGCCAGTTTAGTTTGACGAGGTGTTTTCTTCGCCATATCGCAAATAAGACGCGCCACACGTTCCTCTGAGGCTTCATGCCAGGGATAGTACAGACCGCGCAGCGCATCAAATGGAACGACATGCAGCAGATCTTCGAAAGACTCCCCTAAACGCCACTGCAGGTATGCCAGCATCCAGCCCGCCCAATATTCCGGCGTCTTCTCAAATCGATAGGTGCAGTCCGGTATAGGCCTGTTTTGATAGCCCGATCTTTCAGCGATAAGTGCGAACAGCTCAACGCCCGATTTTCCCGATACGACCCATGCGTTGCCGCGTTCGAACTCGCGAGCTACGCCGCTGAGGCAAAAGAGTTCAGCAACTTCCGATCCCTCTGCTCCATAATCATTAACGGCATAGTCAAAGCAGTCGCCTAGGTTGTTCATTGCGTCCTCGAGGTAATAGACGGGATATGTCCTACTCGGCCCACAATCCGTTAA
Organism: Collinsella sp.; assembly: GCA_052274955.1. Lineage (GTDB taxonomy): Bacteria > Actinomycetota > Coriobacteriia > Coriobacteriales > Coriobacteriaceae > Collinsella. Next base: position 816 of record DAWCEJ010000305.1, on the reverse strand, counting down.
CTCTTGGATCATTTAAATCAACCCTCCCTGCCATCAAATCCCTAATGTCGACACCCTCGGTGTCAAATCCGTTTATCGTATCCAGATACTTACGTCGAGCATTCTGTTCTCGCTCAAATCGTTTGGGATAAAACTCAGCTCCCGAGGCCTGCTTCCAATCGCGGAACCTGATCGCCGAGAACGCGCGCTCACTCATAAGAGCGTATTGGATGCCCAAATCGCCCAAACGCATAATGAGTTGCAGTTGCCTGAGCGAGATCATGCCGTTAACGAACTGTCTTGCAAACGAAAAGTAGGAATCGTCGGCGCGATAGCCTCGAATAACATCATAGGGAGAAATATCAATCAGGCAGTTATCCAGCAGATAGCGAAGTCCTTCGCGTGCCAGCGGCGTCGAGACATTAAACTCCCGGTTGTCGGCCAAAATCGCAAGCCAATTAAGAATTGAAAACTCCCCGGACTCCAAATCCAAGACCGCAAGACCATCCATATCGAGCTCATATCGATTCGCGATACCATCGGACTCGGTCCGGCATGCCCATTCCATCGCCATTTCCTCATGTGGCGTGCAATAAAACCCACGTCCATAGTCGTTGAACTGCTTACATCTATCCAGCGACGGATGCTCGACAACAACCTCCGACCCGTGCCACAGCTCCATATCGGCCTCCTAAAAAATATCACCACAGTGATAGTTTACCAATAACTATCACTGAGGTGATATAGATAAGAGCTTTTGAGGGGTTGCAGCTCGATTAGAGGCAGGCCTCGGCGATGCGGCGCTTGAGTTCATCGATACCGGTGCCAGTCTGGGAG
>DAWCEJ010000304.1:0-4664 GCA_052274955.1 Collinsella sp. | reverse complement strand
ACCGAGGCTGGCGCCCAACCTATGGCCAACGAGGACGGTAGCGTCGTCATTGTCTTCAACGGCGAGATCTACAACTTCCAAGAACTCCGTTCCGAGCTCGAGGCCAAGGGCTACAAGTTCCACTGCGGCGCCGACACCGAGAGCCTCCTGCACGGCTACGAGGAGTGGGGCGAGGCCGTCCTCGATCGCCTGCGCGGTATGTACGCTTTCGTCATCTGGGACAAGAAGAAGAACAAGCTTTTTGGCGCCCGCGATATCTTTGGCATCAAGCCGCTCTACTACTATCCCATGGCCGATGCGGGTGACGGCGCTCCGGGCGTGCTCTTTGGTTCCGAGATCAAGAGCTTCCTGGACTACCCGCACTTCCACAAGGCGGTCAACAAAAAGGCCCTGCGTCCGTACATGACGCTGCAGTATTCGGCAACCGAGGAGACCTTCTTCGAGGGCGTCTACAAGCTGCCGCCGGCGCACTACTTTACCGTCGATATCCCGACCGGCAAGATGAACATCGAGCGCTACTGGGATTGCGATTACTCTGCCGTCGAGAAGCCGTTCGAGGAGTACGTCGACGAGCTGGACGAGGTCGTGCACGAGAGCGTCGAGGCCCATCGCATCGCCGACGTCAAGGTCGCGTCGTTCCTCTCCGGTGGCGTCGACTCCAGCTACATCGCCGCTTGCCTCATGCCCGACAAGACCTTCTCGGTGGGCTTCGATTACAAGAATTTCAACGAGACTAACTACGCCAAGGAACTTTCCGATAAGCTCGGCGTCGAGAACGTTCGCAAGATGATTACCGCCGACGAGTTCTTCGGTGCGCTCGAGGACATCCAATATCACATGGACGAGCCGCAGTCCAACCTGTCGTCTGTGCCGCTGTGGTTCTTGGCCGAGATGGCGCGCAAGGATGTTACCGTCGTGCTTTCGGGCGAAGGTGCCGACGAGCTCTTTGGCGGCTACGCCTACTACGAGGACACGGTTCCGGTGCGCAAGTACAAAAAGATGGTGCCGTTGCCCATTCGCCGCGCGCTCGGTAACCTGGCGCTGCATATGCCATACTTCAAGGGACATAACTTCCTGGTCAAGGGTGCCGAGATTCCCGAGAAGTCGTTCCTGGGCCAGGCCTTGGTATGGCCGGAGCGCGAGGTCGACGGCGTACTCAAGCCCGAGTACAACACCGGCGACGGCGCCTTTGAGCTTGCTGCACCCATCTATGCGCGCGTGAAGGGTCAGCCCGAGCTGGTCAAGAAGCAGTATCTGGACATGAACATGTGGCTTCCGGGCGACATTCTGCTCAAGGCCGACAAGATGTGCATGGCGCACTCGCTGGAGCTGCGCGTGCCCTTCCTGGACCGCAAAGTCATGGAGTTCGCCGAGCACATTCCCGACCGCTACCGCATCAACGAGAACGGCAACAAACAGGTACTCCGCCACGCTGCCAACAAGTCGCTGCCCGATGAGTGGGCCACCCGTCCCAAGGTGGGCTTCCCGGTGCCGATTGTCTACTGGCTGCGCGAGCAAAAGTGGTACGACTATGTCAAGGAGTACTTCACCGCGCCGTGGGCAAGCGAGTTCTTCGATACCGACGAGCTCATGCACCTGCTCGATCTGCACTTTGCGGGCAAGGGCGATTTCCAACGCAAGATCTATACGCCGCTCGTGTTCCTGGTGTGGTACAAGCGCTTCTTTATCGACGAGGACCAGCCCGCTGTTCAGGCTGCCTAGCCTCGGCTTACGAACGCCTGCGCGTAACGGCTCCTCCGGGAGCCGTTTTTGCGTGGGTGCGTTTCAGTTACTATAAAAACCGTCCCTGCCAAATGGCTGAGAAAGGTGAAAGATGCACCATTCGGATTCCGCGACCGTGACCACGGTCGATACGCTTGCCAAGCTTCTCGATGTGTGCGATAAGCTGCGCGCATCAGAGCAGGTTGACGAGCGTGCCGTGACCGGCTGCTCGTTTGATTCGCGCGCGGTCTCGGCAGGTGACGTGTTCTTTTGCAAAGGTGCTGCCTTTAAGCCCGCGTTTTTGAGCATGGCGCTCGATGCGGGCGCCGTCGCATTTGTGTGCGAGGAGTCGCTGGTCGAGTCTCTGGAGCCGCTGGCGCAGGAGAGCGGTGCTGCGATGCTGGTTGTTGATAGCGTTCGCACGGCCATGGCCCTGTTGCCGCCGGAGGTCTACGACCGTCCCGACCACGATGTCAAGATCGTGGGCATCACCGGTACCAAGGGAAAGACCACGGCCGCTTTTATGCTTCAGTCCATCATCAAGGCAGCGGGCGAGTCCTGCGGCATGATCGGCTCGGTGAGTACCGACGATGGCATCGAGTGCTACGAGAGCACCAATACCACGCCAGAGGCCCCCGAGGTCTGGCGCCATATCGCCAACTGCCGCACGTCAGGTCGCCAGTCCATGGTCATGGAGGTCTCGAGCCAGGCGCTCAAGTACCAACGCGTCGAGAATCTGCCGTTTGACGTGGCGTGCTTCCTCAACATCGGCCGTGACCACATCTCGCCGATCGAACACCCCACGTTTGAGGATTATTTTGAGAGCAAACTCAGGATCTTTGACCAGGCGAAGACCGCCGTGGTGAATCTGGGCACCGAAGAGGTTGACCGTGTGTTGGAGGCAGCGTCGACGGCCGAGCGCTTGGTGACCGTTGGCGTCGAGCATCCCGAGGCAAGCCTGTGGGCGAGCGATGTGCGCATGGTCGGCTTTAACATCGAGTTTAACCTGCATGGCCTGTGTGCCGACGAGTCCGAGGCGGGGGAGAAGGTCCTGCTGGGCATCACGGGTGACTTTAACGTGGAAAACGCGCTGGTCGCTATCGCCGCTGCGCGCGAGATCGGCATCGGTATCGAGGCTATCAAGAAGGGCCTCTCCAAACTGCGTGTACCGGGCCGTATGGAGGTCGTGGAGTCGAAGGACGGCCGCGTGATCTGCGTCGTTGACTATGCGCACAACCAGCTTTCGTTCCGTTCGCTTTTCTCGTCGGTCAAGCGCGCGTTTCCCGCTAGTCCAGTCATTGCAGTGTTTGGCGCTGCCGGCGGCAAGGCGCAGGAGCGCCGCGAGCAGCTTCCGCGCGAGGCCGCACCATATTCCGACCTGATGATCTTTGCCAACGAGGACCCGGCTCACGAGGACCCGATGAAGGTCTGTCGCGAGCTTGCCGAGCATGTTCCCGACGATACGCCGAACAAGATCATCCTCGACCGCGAAGCCGCTGTGCATGCGGCGTTCAAGGCGGCGCGCGAGGAGTACGTCAACCCCGATGCTCCCACCATTGTCTTGCTGCTGGCAAAGGGTGACGAGGAGCTCATGCACGTGGGCGACGAGTTCGTGCCCATCGAGAGCGACCTTTCGCTGGCCAATCGCCTGATCGATGTTACCCAGTTTGACTAATGAACCATGATGGCGGCGGCGCCCTGAGTGCGCTGTCGCCATAAGCGTGTTCCCTCAATCAAAACATGCCGTCCAAGTCCAAACCCTTCTACGTAAACGGAGTAACCATGTCCCACAACACCCTGCCGACCGTTGCCGAGCTTTCGGGCGAGATGCGCGAGCGCTTGGCCAAGGTCAAGTACGTCTTTACCGACCTGGATGCCACGATGCTCGCGCCCGGCTCGTGCGTGCTGCGCGACAACGACGGCAACCCCTCGACCAAACTCGTCGAGGCCGTCGTGGCACTTGCCCGCGCTGGTATTCAGGTGGTTCCCACCTCGGGCCGCAACCGCACCATGATCCACGAGGACGCGCGCGTGCTCGGCCTCAACTCCTACATTGGTGAGATGGGCGGCCTGGTCATGTACGATCTCAAAGCCAACGATTGGGAGTATCTGACCGGCGACATGCCCTACGACCCATCTTGCGGTCTCACGCCGCACCAGGTGATCGAGCAGACTGGCGTGTGCGAGAAGATCCTCGCCCGCTGGCCGCACAAGATCGAGTATCACAACGACATGTCGACCGGCTACAAGTACCGCGAGGTCACCGTCGGCATGCGCGGCGATGTGCCCGACGATGAGGTCCAGGCCATCCTCGACGAGGCCGGCTGCGGTCTGGTGTGGGCCTGTAACGGTCACCTGACGCATCTGTCCAAGCCGACGACGCTCGAGCTCGATCGCGTCGAGGACGGCCGCGCATTCAACATCAACCCCGCGGGGCTCAACAAGGGCGTTGCCATTGCGCGCTTCTGCGAGCACCTGGGGATCGAGCGCGAGGAGACGCTCGCGCTCGGCGATTCCGAGTCCGACTTCTACATGGCCGATCACGTGGGCACGTTCTGTCTGGTCGAGAATGGCCTGACGAGCGCCGGCGCGCCCGAGTTCCTGGCTGCTTGCGAGAACGCTTTCGTTACGCGCGGCAAAATTGTCGACGGTTGGGCGGCGACGGCAGAGCTGCTGGTCGCGGCGCGTTCGTAGCGCGGCGTCGCCGCACTTGGATATGTCTTTTCGAGAGAGACTGGTGAGGTAATGTCCGATATCGAGAATCCGGCAGGCGACACGCGCCCGATCGGTGTGTTCGATTCTGGCCTGGGCGGTCTGACGGTTGCGCGCGCCATCGCGACGGCGCTGCCGCACGAGTCCGTCTACTACTTCGGCGACACCAAACGCTGCCCCTACGGCACGCGCACCGAGGATGAGGTGCGCTCGTTTGCGTTGCAGGCGGG
>DAWCEJ010000303.1:0-4673 GCA_052274955.1 Collinsella sp. | reverse complement strand
TCATGATGGAGTCGGGGCGAGCGAAGTAGACCTGCTCAAAGATGCAGTTAGCAGGCTCTTCGGCGGCAGGCACGCCCTGCTCGGACACAAGGCCCTCGGCGCTGATGCGCAAAATCTCACCGGGACGGACGTCGCGGACGTACTCGGCGCCCACGATATCGAGTGCACAGGTCTCAGAAGCGACGACCCAGCCGCCGGCGCGGGTGACATGGGTGGCAGCGTCGACCGTCGCGGCGTCGTCTTGCGACGGCAGTTGCGAAACGGAAGCGGCATCGGCCTGGTCCAGGCCCTCGTCCACGAGCTTGCCCAGCACCAGCGGGCGAATGCCATGCGGATCGCGGAATGCGTAGAGCGCCTGCTCGTTGATGAGCGTCATGGCGTAGCCGCCGCGCACGAGCTCCATGGTCTTACGAATGCCCTCGCGCAGGTGGCCCGTACGCTGGGTAAAGTAGCCGATGAGTTTGGTCGCGACCTCGGAATCCGAGTTGGAGAGGAACGGCACGCCCAGCTCGATCAGCTGGCGGCGCAGCTCGTCGGTGTTGACGAGGGTGCCGTTGTGCGCGAGCGCGATAATGACGCTATTGATGGTAGAGAGGTGCGGCTGAGAGGCTTCCCAGCTCTTGGCGCCGGCGGTGCCGTAGCGCACATGACCCACGGCCAGCTGACCGGAGAGCGTCGACAAGTCGGCATTGGAGAACACGCGGTCGAGCAGGCCCAGATCCTTGCGGACCATAACCGTACCGCCGTCACCAACAGCGATTCCCGCCGATTCTTGGCCACGGTGCTGCAGTGCACGCAGGCCAAAGTACGTCAGTCGAGCCACGTCGCGATCGGGCGCCCAGACACCAAAAACGCCGCATTCCTCATGCAGCTGGTCAGAGTCCGGATCATACGTCGACATGGCGTTCACCTGTCCCGCGGCGCGCTCGGCCGCGCGGATGGTTTCTTGAGACATGGCATCCCCTCAGAGCCTCGTATTTTGGCGTTACCCGCCTTATTATACGCACGGCGCGACGCGCTCCCCAGCGCATGAGCAGCGCTTTTTAAAAGCCCACCGAGCTAATAATCCGTTTTGCGGCCAAACATTTTATTGGTCTGCCCAGTGCAAGCGCCCGCGCCCCCATATGGCCGCCGCGTCCACCGTTGGGGATTGCAAAGTTGCAATTGGGACGTTCGTCCTGTCTTTTAGCAGGTCGGCGGCGTATCCTAGTAACCTAGGACAAAGCGAGAAAGGTTCTGTATGGATCGAAACGAACTCGACCCCAGCGTCCCCAGCGCCACGGAGGTCAAGAAGATTCCCCTCATCATTAAAGTGTACGCCGTCCTGTGCATCCTGTCCGGCGTGGGCACACTCCCGTCGGTCGCCGTCTTTATGTGGCAGGTCATCACCGCACTCATTAACGGCAACGCCGCCGCTAAACTCGGTGATAACACCCTGGTCGCGGTTGGCCTTATCGTCGCCGGCATTATGCTCTCGGCGGCAAGCGCGATCATCTTGATCGTCTTTGGCCTGGACCTCATCAAGGACCAGCGGCGCAATGCCGCCCGCCTGTCTTACGTCCTCATCGCATTTACCGTCGTGGAGCTTTTAGTTGACGTGATGCTCCAGGGTATCGGACCCTTCCTGCTGCGCCCCGCCATTCAGCTCGGTATCCTCATTGCGCTGTCGGCCACCGTCGACCCCACGCTACGCCAGGAGCGCGAACTGCAGCGCCGTCTGCAAGAGATGCTCGACCGCGATGCCGCCGCCGAGGGGATGCTCGGCCGCGACGAAACCGGCGAGGGCTACATCAAGCTCAACTACTTCAACCTGTTCTGGGTATTCTTCGTCTGCAGCGTGTTAGGTCTCATTCTCGAGGAAGTCTGGCATATGGTCGTCGTCGATCCCGGCGTCTATCAGGACCGTGCCGGTATGCTATTTGGCCCCTTTAGCCCCATCTACGGATTTGGCGCGGTGCTCATGACCATGGCGCTCAACCGCTTCTATAAAAAGAATCCTCTGATCATTTTCCTGGTAAGTGCCCTGATCGGCGGCGCTTTCGAGGTGTTTGTAGGCTGGTTTATGCAGACCTCATTTGGCGTGGTGTCGTGGAGCTACTCGCACATGAAACTGTTCGGCATGCCCGACCCACTCGCCGTCCTTACGGGCGGACGCACCTGTACGGGCTTTGCCTGCCTGTGGGGCCTGGGTGGCCTTATCTGGATCAAGCTGCTGCTGCCGAGGCTGCTCAAGCTCATCAACATGATTCCGTGGAAAAGCCGCTACTCGGCTACCGTCATCTTTACCGTCATTATGCTGGCCGACGGCGTCATGACGCTACAGTCGCTCGACTACTGGTACCAGCGCGTCAACGGCACGGAGCCGGATATTCCCGTCGCGCAGTTCTACGGCAAGTATTTCGATAACGATTACATGGAGAACCGCTTCCAGAGCATGACCATGAGCCCCAAGGATGCGACGCGCGTGTAGCGCCACGCAATGCCGAGATTATCCAACGCACAGAAAAGCCCGCTGGCAGACTGATGAACTGCCAGCGGGCTTTTTGTTGTCGAGTGCTGCGGCCGGCCTTACGCCTCGCGCTCGACCTCGCTCACACACTCATTTTTGATGGTACCGACGAGCGCCTGCAGCGCATCGACCACATGCGGGCGAATGTCTCCGCCAATGAGCACGAGCATGATGTCGTCGCCCACGGTAAGCTCGCCACTCGCCAGCCACACGCGCACATAGCCGATACCCGGCATCGCGCTCGTGGCCTCGATAGCAGCCTGCACCTTTTCGGCATCGAAGCCAAACACCATGCCGCCCACCTTATGTCCAGGCGCCACACCATCTGTCTCGACCCCACGCACCTCGGACTTAGGCGTCGCACGCACCACGCCATTGTGTGTCAGGTACATCCCACAATCAGCCGCCGAAACATCGGCCTTGGCTTCGCGCAGCCAAGCATCAACCGAAGGCATCGATTTGCCGCTTTCAAGCATCATATCTCCTTTTGATTTCCAGGGTAGTCTTTTTGGGACGGGGCTCCCGGACACTTTATTCCTCGACCGGCGTGAGCACCATGACGGCACGTGTGTTGCTCAGCGATAACGAACGACAGGTCACAAGCGTTACGACCTTGGTTGCCGAAGCGGCACGATCGGTGGCATCGCTCGCCACGGCAGAAGCACCGTCGAGCATCTCGGACAGGTAGTTCTTGAGCCCATCATCGCCATCAAAATTAGGCGTGCGCGCCTTGGCATACGTGTCCTCGACAACTTTGGTCGCCAGTGGTCGCAGCTTATACGTAGCATCCCGTGTGATGTAATACACAAACTCGATGCTATCAAACGTCGCCTGATCAGTGGTGTCCGAAATCACGTTGAACATCGATCCGTCGTTCATGTGGTGACCATAGATCGTAGTCTGCTGATCCACCATACCCGGCGCGGTGTCGTCGCTATCCAAGAAGATGGCTCCCGAGGCATTGGCGGTGCCGTCGAACAGCGTGTTGAGGTACTTGGAGTTGTTGTTGGTCTGCACCACGGGGTAGTTGATGTTGGTGCCGGGCGCGTAAATCCAACCCACAACCTCGGGATTTGTCTGGGCAAGCGCATTGAAGTCGATAATTGGCACGCCGCTTGCGTCCTTGTCGCTCACATATTGCTTTTCGATTTTTTGATACGACTCGCTCGCCTGCTTATAGCCAATCTGCGCGTTGATAAAGATGGCGGCCGCAGCAACGATCAGGCCAATGCCGATGATGATGAGCAGAATGGGAATGACGGAGCGGCGCTTTTTGCGCGGCGGCTCGGTATAGCTCGATGGCGCGGTATGCGCCGAAGAGCGAGGTGACTTCTTGGCCGTACTGTATGACGAAGGATGATATGCAGCCAGCGTATCCTGACGGCGATGCTTCGCCGGCGTCACGGGGCGCGGCGCGCGCGGCTGTTGAGGAGAGGATGTCCGACCCTGCTGCGGCGCGCGGGCTGCTCCCGACTTGGCTGGATCGGGAATCCGAGAAGCCGAAAAACGCTTTCCCTGATAGTCGGACATGGCTCTCCTTATGCTACAAATGGACTGGCAGAGCGCTTAGGCGTCAGCCATCTCCTGCTTCATCTTCTCGATAACCTTGCGGTACTCGGGGTCGCATGCGCCCAGAATCTGCGTGGCGTAAATGGCAGCGTTCTTGGCACCGTTGATGGCCACACAGGCAACGGGCACGCCCGAAGGCATCTGTACCATCGACAGCAGCGAGTCCATACCACCCAGATCGCTCGTCTTCATAGGCACGCCGATGACCGGCAGCGGCGTAAACGCAGCCACGACGCCGCCCAGGTGAGCAGCCTTGCCGGCGGCAGCGATAATCACCTTGATGCCGCGGTCGGCAGCGGTCGAGGCCCACTCATGGACCTTCGCCGGTGTGCGGTGTGCACTTGCAATCACGAGCTCATAGGGCACGCCCAGTGCCTCGAGCTCGGCGGTGCAACCTTCCATAACGCCCAGATCGGACTTGGAGCCCATGATGATCCCGACAACCGGCTTCTGATCTGCCATAAACAAAGACCTCCTGTTGAGAGCGGTGACGCGGCGAATCCGCGACCCTTAACTACTGAGAGTAGTATAGCTGCTCCCGTCCCTGCGGTCTTTGTGGTGGCGGGGGGGGGAGGAAAAAAGAGGGGAGGGGGGG
>DAWCEJ010000302.1:0-2565 GCA_052274955.1 Collinsella sp. | reverse complement strand
CCCTTAAGACGATCGTGCGCGAGCGCGATCCTCATGCCATCGTGACGGTTGCCGACGTTACGGAGGCCTTCGGCGAGGGGTTCAAGGACATTAACGCGTAGGGCAGACTGCGCTCCATCCAAAAGACGTTCACATTGCTAAACCGTTTCATCAGCGGTTCTGCCTGCTAAATTGTTCGAATAATGATAAAAACTCTGGTAAAGCCCTCAGTTTCCAGCATAATAAATGACGTACGTGCATTGCGGCTGTGTTGGGATTACCTTCTGTGCCGTGCGCATCTTGTCTAATGAGGATGAAAGGAAGGCACAATGAGCGACGTAGAGCTCAAAAAGGTTGCCAACGAGGTAAGGAAGGGCATCGTCACCGGCGTGCACGCTGCCAAGTCCGGCCACCCGGGCGGTTCGCTCGGCGCTGCCGACATCATGACCTATCTGTATTTTGAGGAAATGAATGTCGACCCGGCCGATCCCCGCAAGGCCGGCCGCGATCGCTTTGTGCTTTCCAAGGGTCACTGCGCGCCTGGTCTGTACGCCGTGCTCGCCGAGCGTGGATTCTTCCCCAAGGAGGACCTCGAGACGCTGCGCCACATCGGCAGTCACCTGCAGGGTCACCCCAACATGAACGACACTCCGGGCGTCGACATGTCCACCGGTTCGCTCGGCCAGGGCATCTCCGCCGCTGTGGGCATGGCCGTTGCCGCCAAGCACTGGGGCGACGACTATCGCACCTACGCCCTGCTGGGCGACGGCGAGAGCGAGGAGGGCCAGGTCTGGGAGGCAGCCATGTTTGCCGGCAACCAGCAGCTCGACAACCTCTGCGTGATCGTCGATCACAACGGCCTGCAGATCGATGGCCCCGTCGAGGAGGTCAACGACCCCATGCCGCTCGCCGACAAGTTCCGCGCCTTTAAGTTCCATGTGGTGGAGCTGGCTGACGGCAACGATTTCGACCAGATCCGCGCCGCCTTCGCCGAGGCTCGTGCCACCAAGGGCCAGCCGACCGCGATTATCGCCGAGACCACGAAGGGCAAGGGCGTGTCCTTCATGGAGAACCAGGTGGGTTGGCACGGCAAGGCCCCCAACGATGAACAGTTTGAGCAGGCCATGGCAGAGCTCACGGCCGCCGGAGAGGAGCTCTAGGATGGCAGACGTCAAGAAAATCGCCACGCGCGTAAGCTACGGCGAGGCCCTCGTCGAGCTCGCCAACGAGCACGATGACTTTGTGGTCCTCGACGCCGACCTGGCCGCCGCCACGCAGACCGGCAAGTTTAAGGCCGCTTGCCCCGATCGCTTCTTCGATGTGGGCATTGCCGAGAGCAACCTGATGGGTGTTGCCGCCGGTATCGCAACCACCGGTCGCGTTGCCTTTGCGAGCACCTTTGCCATGTTCGCCGCTGGTCGCGCCTTTGAGCAGGTCCGCAACTCCATCGGCTACCCGCACCTTAACGTTAAGATCGGTGCCACGCACGCCGGTATCTCGGTGGGCGAGGATGGCGCCACGCACCAGTGCTGCGAGGATATCGCCCTGATGCGCGTCATCCCCGGCATGACCGTTATCGTTCCTGCCGACGACGTCGAGGCCCGCGCCGTGACGCGCGCCGCCTACGAGTGCGACGGTCCGGTGTACATGCGCTTCGCCCGTCTGGCCTCGCCGGTTATTAACGACCCCGAGACCTACAAGTTCGAGTTGGGTAAGGGCATTGTCATGCGCGAGGGCGCCGATGTGACCATCATCGCCTGCGGCCTGATGGTCGGCGAGGCTCTCGAGGCCGCCGAGCAGCTCGCTGCCGAGGGCATCGACGCCGAGGTCATCAACATGCACACCATCAAGCCCATCGATGCCGACCTGATCGTCAAGAGCGCCACCAAGACCGGCCACGTCGTGACCGTCGAGGAGCACTCTGTGATCGGTGGCCTGGGCAGCGCCGTCGCCGACGTCCTGTGCGAGCAGTGTCCGACGCCGCTCAAGAAGATTGGCGTCAACGATACCTTCGGTGAGTCCGGCCCGGGTGCCGAGCTCCTGCACAAGTACGGCCTGGACGCCGCCAACATCGTGGCGACCACCAAGGAGTTCTTGGCCTAAGGCGTTTTGCTTTAGCCTTAACTTGAGAGCGGCCGTTCCCGCATTGGCAATAAATAAGCCGGGGTGCCTTCTGTGTGGGGGCACCCCGGCTTTGCGTTTGGAGACGGCAGGGAAAGAAGCTAGAGAGGTTTTACGGTCGGGGCCAGGGCGCAGTTGCGCAACATTCAGCCCTAAACCCTAACAGCCAGAGGCGAATCGGAGAGGATTTCGCCCTGAAATGCGATGGTATGCATCCACTCGAAGGCTCGCTGATTCACGCATCCTTGGCGGCAACGGTCCTCCTTGACATCATCAGGCAACCTGATGGCGTTTGAACGTCCTTATCGCGAGAGCAATGCCCGTCGCGAAAAGCAGGAGGTAGAAAGCGGCGAGGAACACGGGCAGCTCGACCACGACAGGGCCTATGGCATACGAGACCATGCCGAAGAGGTTGAGGGGGTTCAGTGCGTCGTAGGGGAACAGGTAGATGACGCGGTTCGCGAT
>DAWCEJ010000301.1:0-6804 GCA_052274955.1 Collinsella sp. | reverse complement strand
CTGGGCCCTACCGGTGTAGGCAAGACCGAGCTCGCCAAGGCTCTGGCCGAGTGCCTGTTCGATGACGAGCGCGCGCGCGTGCGTATCGACATGTCCGAGTACATGGAGAAGTTCAGCGTCCAGCGTCTGATTGGTGCGCCTCCGGGATACGTGGGCTATGACGAGGGCGGCCAACTCACCGAGGCTGTGCGCCGTCGTCCGTACTCCGTGATCTTGCTCGACGAGATGGAGAAGGCTCACCCGGATGTATTCAACGTGCTGTTGCAGGTGCTCGATGACGGCCGTCTGACCGATGGCCAGGGTCGCCAAGTGTCCTTCAAGAACACGATTATCATCATGACGAGCAACGTGGGATCCAAGGCTATCGCTGAGCTTTCGGGCAAGGACGAGGAGGAGATGCGCCATCAGGTCGACGCGGCCATGGCTCAGACCTTCCGCCCCGAGTTCCTCAACCGTATCGATGACATCGTGGTGTTCCATCCGCTCGGCATGGCGCAGATCGAGAAGATCGTCGACATCCAACTTGCCGATGTTCGCGCACGCCTGGCCAAGGAGCGCATGACGCTTGCCATCACCCCGGCGGCCAAGCAGATGCTCGCCGTGGGCGGCTTGGACCCGGTCTTTGGCGCCCGCCCGCTCAAGCGTCTGGTGCAGCGCGAGGTTGTCGATGCCATCGCGGCGGCCATCATCGACGGCACGGTGCGCGAGGGCGATCAGGTGACGGTCGATGTCGACAAGGACGGCGGCTTTACCGTCGTGTGCGATGACACGCCGGCGGCCACCTACGAGGTCCCCGACGCCGAGTAGATTTTTGGGACATGCCTTAAAATCTACCAGTCGTCTCTAAACGCCAAGGGCGGCGGATCCAATTGGGTCCGCCGCCCTTTTTCGTGCGACAATCGATGATGTTGAACGGATGCGATGCAAGGAGCTATGCAGATGAAAGACGAGAACAAGGCTAACGCACCGGCGGCTGAGACAGCGCCCGCCGCATCGAAGGCTTCGCCTAAGCCGGCGCCCAAGCCGCGCGACCCCTGCATCCGTGCCGAGAACGAGGACGATGACGGCTACGATCCCTACAGCGATCGCCGCCCCGAGCGCGAGCCGCTGTTCGAAGCCGACCCGTGGCGCTAACTTTTGTAGGGTGGTCATAATATCCCCGTCCCAAATCGACTGTCCAGGGAGTCGCATTCGAGCTTGGTTGTCCTCTCAGCCACTCGGCATCCTTCGAGCAGTAATAGTGAAAAAAACTTGCTTAAGTGTTAATCAAGTCAGACAAAATCTTGCTCTCTAATTAATCAAGAATCGGTATAATTTTGATTAGCTAGAGAGCAAGATTGGAGAATCATGGCATTCAACGACTTGATCGCCCAGAAAATAAAGGACTTTGAACAGCAGGGGGTTCCGCAGGTCTTTGAGCGAGACCTTGATCTAGGAAACCCACAGGAGCCAAAGCGCGACAACATCGTAAATGTGATTGTGGGGGCCCGCCGTTGTGGAAAGACGTATCGCCTGTATCAGGAGATGCGGCGGCTTCAGAGCCGGGGCGTTGAGCTTGACCGGATGCTTTACTTCAATTTTGAGGATGAGCGCTTGCGCCCGTATGAGCCATCGCTGCTGGCGGACGTGCTCGACACGTTCTATGCGCTGTATCCTGCTGCTCGAACCGAGGGCGCTTACATTTTCTTTGACGAGATCCAGGAAATTCCCGAATGGGGTGCGTTTCTGCGGCGTGTAGTCGATACGGAGAAAGCGACCGTCTATGTGACGGGATCTTCTTCTAAGATGCTGTCCTCAGAACTTAAGAGCGAGTTCAGGGGTCGTTCTCTTGTGCGAGAGCTTTTTCCATTGAGCTTTTTGGAATACGTTCGATATAAGACGGGGAGCGTTCCCGAGCCAGATGCGACCTTTTCTCCGAGCGATGCGGCGCTGCTTCGGCATCATCTGATCGGGTATCTTGAACGAGGGGGATTCATCGCGACACTTGAGCAGACGCCTGCAGACGCGATTCAGCTGCTACAGGAATATGCTTCGCGAACGGTCGCCATGGACGTCGTTGAACGTTACGACGTCAAGAACCCTCGCCTGGCATCGCTGTTCTTGACGCGGTGTATGGCATCTTCGGGACGAGAGCTGTCAGTGAACAAAGTGTACAACGAGTTCAAGAGCAGACAGATACCCGTCAGTCGTAATTCGCTCAGCGATTTACTTGAGTATTATGAGGACGCCTACCTGTTATTTTCTGTGCCGGAGTTCACGCGTTCACTGGCAAATAACATGCGGTCTGCGTCTAAGGTCTACGCTGTCGACCCTGCGATGTTTGGAGCATTCTCTCCGGCATCGGCATTGGACCAGGGCCAGAGGCTCGAGACCGCAGTGTTCAATGCGCTAAGAAGAAAGACTCCCGCGGTGAGGACCGGCTCGGTCTGCCGCCTGCTGATCAAAGAGAAGAGCAAAAGCCATGAGGTGGACTTTGTGGCTGGGGACGCGCTTCTCATGCGGGCTTATAGCCTGATTCAGGTGAGTGCGGATATGGCAAGTGAGAAAACGCGCGAGCGCGAAATTGCCGCGCTTGATGCCTCGATGGCCCATTTCGATCTTAGCGAGTCGACAATCGTTACCATGGATGAACAGACCGATATTCCATGCGAGCACGGTGTGGTACACGTTATGCCCGCATGGAAGTGGCTCCTTGCCTAATCATCTATGGACCTGTGGGGTCAGGACCTCCTGGCTCCTTCATCACGGTTGGGGAGCACCTTGCTGTGCCCGGCTAGTCCTGGGCTTTGATGCTCGGCAGGAGAATCTGGGCGAGGTAGTCGGTCTCGAGTTTGGTCGCGGTGTCGGCTTTGCCGTCTTTGCCGACCAGTACGTTCTTGATCTGGCTATAGGTGTAGCGGTTGCCGGTCGTAAGCTCGACAAGCTCAATGGCCGTGTCCATGGGGTAGGTTGACACGGGGTTCTGCGTCCGTCCGTTGATGGTCTGGGGCACCACGTACGGATAGACGGGGCCGCTGGCGTAGACGGTATAACCGTTGCCTAGATTGGCCGCACCCAAAACCGCGTCGCCCTCATCGGGCGTAAAGCTCTCGCCGTCGCACACCGTGACAAGCGTCACAAGCGGCGTGCTCGTGTCGCCGGCAAGATAGATGCACAGCGTGCTGCCGTTTTGCCAAGTCGCGACTTTGCCGTACCACTCAACGGGAATATCGAGCTGATACAGGTCCGTTGCCTTATGTCGAGCATCGGCGTCGCGGGCCGCCTGCGCCTTGCGGGAGCTCACGGCGTTGGTTGCGGCGTCGCGTCGCGCGGTTGCCGCCTGCTGAAGTATCTTGGCGGCCGCGGCGGAGCTCGCACCGCCTTCCTCGGCATACTTGGCGGCGGCATCGATCTGGTCGTCAGTCACCGTGTCGGCCGAAGGCACCTTGAGCTTAAAGGCGGCCTGGGCACTTAAATCCTGTCCATCGCTCTTAACGGTGACCTGCGTCTTGGTGGTCGGGACGGTATAGACGGTGCCGTCGGCCGCGATGGGGGAGGCGGCGATGGAGAGCGTGTAATCGCCGGGCAGCAGTTTGATGCCGCGGCCGTGCTCGTCAACATAGAGTGTTTCGCTCACGGAGGAGCCATCAGCGTCCTGACCGCTCACCTGTACGGGAATCTTGGAGCCGGTGGAACAGTCGAGGCCCGCGGCATGCACGCCAATCTGCACTGACATCATCGTGTGGGCATTGGCGGCGGCAGCGGCAGCCTGCTCTTGCTGATATCCGTTCCAGGCAGCATAGCCTGCACCGCCGGCGACGAGCGCGACGGCTACGACACCGGCGACCATCAGATTGCGGCGCTTAGGCGACATCTTGCGATGGCGAACCTCGGCCTCGCGCGCCGAGGGAACGGACGGCAGGGGAATATCGCCCATGGCGATGGTCTCATCCACGGCTGGTGCGGAACCCAGGCCAGGAAGCTCGCGGGTCAGCGAATCCTCGGCCGGCAAGCTGTCGAGCAAGACGGTTTCCTCGCCCGTGTCGGATTCGGGCTGGTTGCCGGCCTCGCTTTCGGTGTCTTCGTGATCTGCCTCATCCTCGGCAGGCTCAACGTCGCCTGCATCCTGATCATCGGATTGCGCCTCGGTTTCCGGCTCATCCTGCACATCAACGCCCGAATCGTCAAACGTAATCTCATCGAGTGAAATCCGGTCTAAGCTCTCCAAGGCCTCAGCGCAAGCTTCTGCATCTTGGACCGCATCCTCTTGGCCCGTCGTCTCATCTTTCATATATCCCCCAAGCTCAATATCGGGACAACACTGTACCCAAAAACGGGACCCCATAGAGCCGCCGCATGATTTGAAATCCAATTTTATTTGTGCGTGTGTTTTTGAATGAAGGCGCAACGACAAAAGCCCCCGGAAAGCGAGCGAAACGCTTTCCGGGGGCTCTACGAGACATTGGATTGAAAAGCCTGGCAGGTGGGCCTATGCCCAAGTGCCAACAGCGACTAACATGTTACTCAGCGTGCGCGTAATCAACCTTGGCGCGGCGAGCGGTAGCCTTCTCCCAATCGCTGGTGCCCTCAAAGACATCCTGCTTGTAGGGATTGCGGCCGAGCTTCTTGGCGCGGTAGGCGATGTAGATGATCGCGGCGACGTTGGCGACCAGTGCGGCGATCGAGACCGCGGTGGCGGCGCCGGGGTCGAGCGTGGAGTGGGTCACAAAGATGGACTCCTCCTGGAAGTACGGGAACACCTGGGCAAACATGCACCAAATGGCCAGCGTAAAGGCGCGGTTCTGGATCCAGCCGCCCTTGTTCCAGATAAAGGCGGCGACAGTGGGCGCCAGCAGCAGCGCAAAGCCGCAGAACCAGGAATGGGTGGGCAGGCAGTTGTAGGTGTAGCAGAAGTTCCAGATATCGTAGGCGATGATGTAGACCCAGGTCATGTCGGGCCACAGCATGTCGGTCTGATCCTCGGAGGCGTAGACGCTCCACCAACCGGTCATGCAGAAGATGTTGATGATACCGGCGATGCCGTTGAACACGTTGTTCCAGCCGGCCAGCTGCGTAGCACCTTCGGAGGTGACCCAGGTGGACTCGCCCAGGACAAAGAAGTGATAGGCGCTCTCGAAGTCGGACACGACGGCGATCATGATGTTGATGGCGACGATCACAAACGGCCATGCGCGGAACCAATGCGCCTTGCCGATCTTTCCCCACTGGTACTTAATGGCAATGAAGCCCCAGCAACCGGCCAGCGCCGCGTATACCTTGGCGTAGTGGAACCAGCTGTTCTGGTACACATGGGTGGGGTTGGTGAGCGCCCACTCGGCACCCTGCGAGACGCCGATGGCGATGGCGACGCAGTAGATGGTCATGGCCAGCGGAGCTACGCCAAAGATGATTGCCGCGCCCAGCTTGGTGCGGCGGCCGACCTCGTTGAGCACGATCAGGCCGATAAAGACCATGGCCCAGCCGGCCCAGTGGATAAGGGTATCGCTACCCCAAACATCGAACAGCATGCTGCTCTCCTTTCACACGCCCGCGGCCCCTCTTCTGATCGCGGGCAGTTTGGCCAAATGTCGTCAGTTCTGGGGCTTGCGCTCCGGATACTTGGCGGTATAGCCCTCGATGTGGAGTGTCGAGGCGATGATTTCCTTGACCGTCTCGTCGGGCACATCGGGGTGCGTGCGGATATACATCAACAACCCCATGATGAGGGTGTAGAACGTCTCGTAGACATGGTCGATGCGTAGCTCATGATGGGCGACAAAGTCCACCACGGTGGTGTCGCAGATATACTGCGCCACGCGCTGAACCACGTTGTGCAAAAAGCCGCCGTAGAGCGCGCCGCTGCTTGAGGTGAGCGTACTCGGCAGTTCGCGGCCGCTGGCGACCAGGCGCTTAAAGAGCGGGGCGACGGTGTCGAGCGCGCCCTCGATATCGCCGACGGTGCGGCCGGCGTTCCACTGCTCGAGTTCGGAGATAAAGCCGTCGATCGCCTCGTCCATGACGGCGGTGACGGCGGCGTCCATGTCGGCGAAGTAGTGGTAAAACAGCGAGCGCGTGCAGCCGGCTCGCTTGGTCACGGCCGATACCGATAGGTGGGACACGCCCAGCTCGGAGCTTACGGTGCGCACGGCATCGAGGATCTCGCGACGGCGTTCGTCGCCCGTCAGGCGCTTTGCCGCGCTATCGGATGCGGGGACGGCATTGACTACAGAGGTACCTGCTGTGTTGTTGCCCATGTTTTGCCGCCTTTCATCCTCTTTTGCCTGACCGTTCGCCTAACAGTCTTGAATATTGTTGACGGTTCGTCAATACTATTTTTGACACAATGTCAACTAATGGCGGGTGAACGGCATGGGGGCATGCCCGGCCTGCAAAAAAGAGGGGTGCTGCGGTCTCGCCGGGCTGTGGCAAGAGAAGGGACAACCATGATTCTCAACGGACCGGGAATTAGCTACACCGAGCCCGATATCGGCGCGGAGTTCGTGCCGCCGCTGCCGGAGCATCCGCGCGAGGCCATCGTCAAGCTGTGCGAGCACTGCACCAACCGCCTGCTGCATCGCGACGAGCTGCTGGGCTACGAGTACTGGTCGTTTGCCGAGGCCGCAACTGACGAGCAGGCCGAAGTGCTCTGCAAGATGAAGATGCGCCGTCCCTATACGCTGCCCGAGATGGTCAAGCTCACCGGCATGCCCGAGGCAGATATCGAGAAGATGCTCGACGACATGAGCTACACGGGTCTGCTCGAGTACAACTGGGAAAACCCCGAGCGCGCCAAGCAGTGGGTGCTGCCCATGCTGGTGCCGGGTT
>DAWCEJ010000300.1:0-4174 GCA_052274955.1 Collinsella sp. | reverse complement strand
TGGCGGGCATGATTCCCATGGCGTAGTCCAGGCCGCTGGTCACAAAGGCGGGCACGGCGTCCACCACGTTTTGGATCACGCCGGAGCCCAGGTAAAAGCCGACGGCGCACATCGCAGCCAGGATGATGGCCTGCATGGCGACAAACCCGTAATGCATAAGGTCGATCCCGCGGTTGTTGCACGCGAGCGCGTATTCATCGGCCTTCTGGGACATCAGGGGGCCGGGAACAGACATCAGGAAGTTCCAAACCATCTGCATGAGCATCGAAACCGGCACGGCCAGGGCAACTGCCGAAGCGATATCCGAGCCCGAAGTGATCACATACGCGCAGCCGATGACGGAGCCCGAAGTCATATCGGCCGGGTTGCTTGCGCCGATGACCATCACGCCGAGCCACATGAGCTCAAGCGTTGCACCGACCTTGACGCCCGTCTCGATATCGCCGAGGACCAGACCCACGAGCATGCACAAAAAGAGCGGTCGGTTGATCAGGCCGCTGGACAGGGCGCTGTTGCAGTAACCGATGGCGGCAACCACAAAGATCAACAGTGTTTGGGTGAGCAGCATGGCGCTTCTCCTTTCTAGAGCGTCCCGTTAGATGAGGGCGAGCGCATCTTGCGCTTGCTCGCTCGGAACCATCTGCACGTAGCAATGCGTGCCCGCCGCCTCAAGGCCACGGATCAGCTCGCATTCTTCATCGGACACCGAGACCGCCTTGGAGATCTGGCGCTTGTTCTCGGCAACGGCGACGCCGCCCAGGTTGAGCTCCTTGATCGCCCAATCGGTGCCGACCAGCCCTTGGCACAGACGAGCCGCATCGGCAATACTCTCGATGATGATGAACAGCTTGTACTTATTGGTCGCACCGCTGGTGATAGCGGCAATGGAATCGTCGACGCTTTTCATGACGAGCTTGACACCTTCGGGCTTTGCCAGGCGCAGCGCATTCATGCGCAGCTTGTTCGAGGCGAGGCTATCATTTGCGATGAGAAAGCAGTCCGTGCCCGTGAATTTGGACCAAGCGAACACGACCTGCCCATGCAGCAGTCGATGATCGACGCGCGTCATCACGATCATTTCTATTCACCTTCCTCCGCGCGGATCTCGCGAACCACGCTCATGAGCGCAGCGATATGTTCGGCGCACACATCGCCATCGTCCTTATAGGTATCTTTGAAGAAGCTGCCCACGATGGCACCGTCGGTAAGCGCAAAGCTCTTGCGCGCGTTCTCGGGCGTTACGCCCGCACCCACGATGAGCGGGTAGTCGCCCAATGCAGCGCGGAACTGCTCGATCTTCTCCATTGACGTTTCCTGGCCCGTGGCATCCTGCGTCACGCACACGGCGTCGCAGCGATCCTTGGCGATAACCAGGTCTTCCTCAACCGAGTTTTCCGACAGCATCGGCTGATACTTAAAGCGCACGCCGCCGAGAACCTTGCCGTCGTAGCGCTTGCGATACATCGCCAGAAACGCCGCGATGCTGCGCTCGTCGCGCGGCTTGACATGCCCGACCACGGAGTCAAGCTGTATGAACGCGGCACCGAACTCCATTCCCAGCTCAAAGCCCATGGCATCGACATTCAGGCAATTGATACCAAAGGGTATGGGGAGGTTTTGACTCGACACGTAGTCGAGCGCACGGCGCATATCATCGTACGTTCCAAAATAATCCTCAACGATAACGGCGTCCACGCCGCCCTGAACATACAGGTCGACCTCGCGCTTCATGCGCTCGTCGATCTCGTGCTGCGTCTCCCCCTTCAAATGCAGCATCGCCATGATCGGTTTCGACTCATTGAATATGGACAGAAACCCGGTATCGGCTCGCTTCATCTACCTGCTCCTTCCAACGTCTTCGGCATCCCCTTGCGTAGTTCCGCCCCTGGCTTAACTTACCTTATCTTAACTTGTATTAGCTTATATTATTGATTTGTTTGTTAACATACCGGGTAAGCGGTTTGTTTTGAACTGCCAGCGTATGGTCCATACGCCAGAAAGCTACCGAACCAGCCTTGAGGGGAAATGCCCATGGTCGCCTCGGACAATGTCGAAGCGTTGACACTTCAAGAGCGCATCTACCAGCTGCTCCGCAGCAGCATTGAAGACGGGACCTATCGTCCCGGAGATAAGCTGCCCAGTGAAAACGAGCTTATCGAGCAGCTGAACGTCAGCCGCGTAACGGTCCGAGCCGCGCTCGCGCAACTGGTTCGCGAAAACCTCGTTGTCAAACGGCAGGGCAAGGGCACGTTCGTTCGGCCTCGAACATATCGGGAAAGTGTTTTCTCCAACGGCAGCTTTACCGATACCTGTCTCAAAATGGGCGCGAATCCCGCAACTCAGATACTCTCGATACAGAAAAAAGTGCTCGGCGGCACGATCACCGCGTGCTTGAACGGCGATGACGATGGTGCCTCTCCAGAAGTCATACAGCTCGAACGGTTGCGCCTTGTTGACGGCACGCCTTGCATTGACGAGATCGACTATTTCCCTGCTCGATACGGCTTCCTCATCGATATCGATCTGGAGAATCGCTCCTTGCTGCGCACCCTGAACGAGCAGACGGGAGAGCTCGCCATCAGCTTTACCGACCAGTTCTCCATAGCCTGCGCGTCGGCGCATCAGGCGGACATCATGGGCTGCGATGAAGGAGCGCCACTGCTCAAAGTCGAGCAGACGATAGCGGATGCGGCGGGAAAGCCCTTGTATATCAACCATCAGTTCATTGTTACCGAGCGCTACGTCTACATGGTTCAGTCGAATAAATAAGGCAGGCGGCCACCCCGCCCGCATATGCGGCCTGCTTTTGTCTTGCTTTCCGCCGGCTGATACAGCCGGACCTCACGCGCCGACGGCACCGAGTACACACAAAAAGCCCGTTGTCTGGTAAAAGACAACAGGCCTTTCTCATGCACAAGTTGAAACCCGGCCTCAAATCGAGGGGCTACTCGTCGCTATCGGGCTCCTTGTTGTCGTCGCGCATGGCAGCCTCAGCAAACGCGGCGGCATCTGCCGCCAACTCCTCCTCGCTCATGCGAGGCGCGCGCTTCTTGGTCGGCATGCCGGCCGCCTTGGCGTTACGTTCCTCCTTGGCAGCAAGGATATCGCCCTCGCGCTCAAGGTAGGAATCCCACTCGTTATCGAGCAGGGCATTCACGGCATCGCCCTCAACGGTCTCGCGCTCAAGCAGCACCTTGGCCATCAGATCGAGTTGATCGCGACGGGAATCAAGAATCTCGACCGCACGACGATGGGCCTCACGCATAATGCGCTGAACCTCGATGTCGATGCGACGCGCCGTCTCCTCGGAGTAATCCTGATGATCGGCGTAGTCGCGGCCCAGGAACACCTGGTGCTGTGCCTCGCCGAACACCTGCGTACCCAGCTCTTCGCTCATGCCCAGACGCGTGACCATCTCGCGCGCCATCTTGGTTGCGCGCTCAAGGTCGTTGCTCGCGCCCGACGTGATGTCGTCGCACATGAGTTCCTCGGCAACGCGACCTCCCAAGAACACGGCGAGCTCGTCGAGCATCTCGTTCTTGGTCTTGAGGAAGTGGTCCTCCTGCGGAAGCTGCAGCGTGTAGCCCAGGGCCTGACCGCGGCTGACGATCGAGATCTTGTGGACCGGATCGGAGTGCTCCAGGATATGGCCCACCAAAGCGTGACCGCTCTCGTGGTAGGCAATCGTGATGCGCTCGGCCTCGGTCATCACGCGACCCTTGCGCTGCGGACCGGCAATCACGCGCTCCATCGACTCCTCGACCTCGTCCATCGAGATTACGGAACGATGGCGGCGGGCAGCAAGCAGCGCAGACTCGTTGAGCAGATTTGCCAAATCGGCGCCGGTGAAGCCAACGGTCATCTGGGCGAGCTTCTCAAACTTCACATCCTCGTCCATCGGCTTGTTCTCGGCATGCACGCGCAAGATCTGCTCGCGGCCCTTCACATCCGGACGGTCGACCGTGACCTGACGGTCAAAACGACCGGGGCGCAGCAACGCCGGATCCAGGATGTCAGGACGGTTGGTTGCAGCGATCAGGATGACCGACTCGCTCTCCTCAAAACCGTCCATCTCGACCAGCAGCTGGTTGAGCGTCTGCTCGCGCGCGTCGTGACCGCCGCCCAAGCCAGCTCCGCGCTGACGTCCCACAGCATCGATCTCATCGATGAAGAT
>DAWCEJ010000299.1:0-8760 GCA_052274955.1 Collinsella sp. | reverse complement strand
CGCCCGAGATAACGGTCAAGACAACGGCAACGGCATACAGGAAGCGCGACACCGAGTAGATGCCGAGCGTCAGCGCCACCGGGCCAAGGTGCAAGCCGGCCATAGCAAAAACGCACAGGTAACCGCAGATGGAGACCATCGTGGTCGCCGTCTTGTACTTGCCGAGCTTATCGGCCGCAACGACCACACCGGCCGCACTCGCGACCATGCGAAGGGCGCTCACCAGAAGCTCACGGAACAGGATAATGAACACGGACCACACGGTCACCGCGCCAAAATCCAAGAACAGCAGCAGGGCCGAAAACACGAGCAGCTTATCGGCGATGGGGTCCAAGAATTTACCGAAGTCGGTGATCTCGTTGCGCGAACGCGCCAGATAACCGTCGACCTTATCGGTGCACGACAGGATCACATACAGAATGAAGGCAGCGGCGGCGAGCGGGCCGTCGAAGGTGCTCCAATCCGTACCGGCAACACTCGTGTGAGAAAGCGCCGACACGATCATGAACACCGGGATAAAAACGATGCGAACGCACGTCACGATGTTGGCGGGCGTCCAAACACTCGTCAGTTCCTTATTGCTCTCGTTTGCCACGATGCTCTCCTACTCCACAACATGGCCGATAAGCTCATAGCAGAAGCTATCGGTAAACTCGACAGTCAGAATATCGCCCACAGATGCCTCGCTGGCATCCAAGTGCACCGCGCCATCGGAATCGGGCGCCTGGAACCAGGCATGGCCGATCAGCTCGGCGCCGTCCTCGGTTTCTTCGATACCGTCGACGATCACCTGGGCGCGCTCGCCCACATGTGCGGCGGTGGCGGCAAAACCGAGCGACTCGGCCAGGTCCATGGCCTCCTGGGCGCGCTCGAGCTTGACCTCTTCGTCGACCTGACCCTCCATCTTAGCGGCCAGGCTGCCCTCCTCCTGCGAGTAGGCAAAGACGCTCGTGTAGTCAAAGCCGACGGTGTCCATAAAGTCGATAAGATCACGAAACTCGTCGTCGGTCTCGGTCGGGAAGCCGACCATGGCCGTGGAGCGAATCACGATACCGGGGATGCGCTCGCGAAGGTCGCGGAACAGGTCCTCGAGCTCCTGGCGCGAACCGGAGCGACGCATGGCCTTGAGGATGCGCGCGTCGCAGTGCTGCACGGGGATATCGATATAGGGCAGCACCTCGGGCGTATCGCGTATCGTCTCGATGAGTTCGTCAGTCATGCCCTCGGGCTGCAGGTAGAGCACGCGGACCCAGACGTTGTGCGGGCGCACGGCCTCAGCGACGGCACGCAGCAGCTGTGCCAGATTGCGCGGCGAGCCCTCGGCGACGTCCTCGTCGGCAAAGTCGGTGCCCCAAATACCCGTGTCCTGGCCGATCAGCACGATCTCGCGCACACCGCCGGCAACCAGGTCGCGCACCTCGGAGATAATGCTCTCAGCATTGCGCGAATGATAGCGACCGCGAATGTAGGGGATCATGCAGAAGCTGCAAAAACGATTGCAGCCATCGGAGATCTTGACGTAGGCGACAGCGCCCTCGACAGTGCGCTTGACCTGCGGAATATAGGCTGCGATCTCACGCTCGACACCCAGTACGCCATCGATGACCGCCACGATGCCGTCCTCCTCGTCGGCCTTCACAAAGGCAGCGACCTCGGGCAGCTCGTCAGGCAGGTCGTCGCCATAGCGCGACGGCACACAGCCGCACATGACGATGGGGCAAGAACGAACGCCGTCCTGAACCTCGTTGGCGAGCTCGAGGGTGGTCTCGATGCTCTCGGACGTTGCGGAGGCAAGGAACGAGCATGTATTGACGATGGCGATATCGGCATCCTGCGGGTCGAATGCTTCCTCGTAGCCTGCAGCGGTCAAAAGAGAACGCATGCGGTCGGTGTCAACCTCGTTCTTAGCGCACCCGAGGGTGATGTAGAGCACGGAGCCCAACGGTGTATCCATGTTGGAGAGCGGTCCTTTCGAATGATATTAGCGGTAGTTGGTGAACTGCAGCGGCTGGCCGTAGTCCTGGTCGCGCAGAAACTGGATCACGGTCTGCAACGCGTCCTTCGAAGCAGAGGAAACACGCAGCTTGTCGGCCTCGATGGTCACCTTGACCTTGAGCTTTTGGTCCTTGATGTCCTTGTTGATCTTCTTGGCGGTCGCCTGGTCGATACCCTCGACGATATGGCCGAGCATGCGCACGGTGCCGCCCGATGCCGCCTGCGGAGCATCCCACGAGACAGCCTTGAGGTCGATGCCGCGCTTGATGAGCTTGGAGCTCAGCACGTCGATAATCTGCTTAGAGACAAAGTCAGCCGGGGCGCTGATCGTAAAGAGCTTGTCGCCCTTCGAAAGCTCGATCGTGGCGCCGGAATCCTTAAGGTCATAGCGCTGGGAAATCTCGCGCGTGGTCTGCTGGAAGGCGTTGTCGACCTCTTGCATGTTGACCTCGGACACGACGTCGAAGCTGGAATCTTTAGCCATGATGTTTCCTTTCGCGTACGAGCGGCTTAGTAGCTATCGTACGAATAGTCGGTAGAATCGGTGGGCGTCTGACCGTCAGTTGAGGTATCGGCGCCATCCGTGGACTGGGCATCGGTACCGTCGGTGGTATCGGTACCATCGGTGGTGTCGGTACCATCAGAACTTTCACCATTCTCGGGATCAGTCGTCTCCTTCTTGGGAACGGTGATCGTCACACGCGCCACGCCGGAGGTCTTGGTATCGTAACGGACCTTTTCGCCGTTCTTGGTAACGGTGACATCGGAAGGCTTGGACGTGGTGATCTCGATCGAGGACTCGGGCGTGTACTCCTGCTCAAAGGGGCCAGTCGCTTGGGCGCCATAGACCGACTTGCCGTCGACCTTGACCTCAATCCACGCGGTCTTTCCCTTGGCAACGGAGACTTTGACCTTCGTGACCTCGTTCTCTTCCTTCTTGGCCGTCGTCTTGGTAGCGTCCGAGTCAGTCGACTCATTCGTCGCCTCATCGGTGTCTTCGTCCTCGTCGACCGTTTCGGTCTTCTTAGAAGACTTCTTGGTCGTCGTCTTGGTAGCAGTGGGCGTCTCGGGCGTGGTCTCGGGCGCCGAAGATGCGCAGCCGCGCAGAAGCACCACGATGAGCACAATCAACAGCAGCGCAACGGCACCGATGCCGGCGTAGACGATACGCGGATCGAGCCCGTTGTTTTGAGGAGTACGTGATCCGCCGCGTCCACGATTGGAACTGCTGCGGCCGCCTCCCTGAGGCATACGACCACGATTGCTATCGGAACGGCCGCGATAGCCACCCTGGCCCTGAAGGCTGCGCTGACCCGAGCGGGGCGCAAGTTCACCGCGGCCTTGATAGCCACGCTGGCCCGAACGCGGAGCCGAAGAGCGCTGGCCATACGGCTGTGATTGAGAGCGAAGACGCGGCGTCACCTGCGTGGTATCGGCATCCGCATAGCCACCGCGAGAGCGTCCCGTAGAGGCACCACGGTAACCGCGATCGGAATAGCCGCCGTCGCCGTAGCCGGCACGAGGGTCACGAGCCACGCCGCGGGCAGCGGGAAGTGCACGGTCCTCGGGCATCGGCGTACTGCGGAACCGGTCACGCTGCGAGCGAATCTCCTCGCCCGAACCCGTCTCGGTAATATAACCGGCCTGCTGAGGACGCTGTCCATAACGCGTCGAACGACCGCCCTGAACCATCAGGAAGCGCCCGTTATCGACCGAGGAACGCGAATTGACGTAGCCAGCGGCGTCCTGAAAACGACCGCCCTGCTGCGACGTCTCGCGCTCATATGCCATCAGATCGTCAAAGTAGGCATTGACGACCTCGCGCGGATTGAGGCCCAAAAAGCGAGCATAGCTCGAAATCATGCCCTGCGCATAGCCGCGCGGCGGCATCGAAGCAAAGTTACCAGTCTCGAAAAACTCGATGATCTGCGGCCTGATTTTGATGGTGTTGGCGACTTGCTGAATGGAAAGGCCCATTCGGCGACGCTGCTCGAGCAGCATGTCACCAAAGCGTGCAGCCATCAGAATCCTCCAAACTCACGATCTTCACGTGCCATCTCGGCGTCGACAGACTCCAGCGCGGCAAGCCCCTCCTCGTCCAACAGGACCTCGCGCGGCTTGGAACCGTCGGGCGGGCCGACGACACCCTTTTCTTCCAGCATATCCATAATACGCCCGGCACGCGCATAGCCAACCTTCAGACGACGTTGCAGGCCAGATGTGGAGCCAAGCTGCGATTCCACCACAATATGGGCGGCTTCCCAAATGAGCGGATCATCGTCTTGCGGCTCGGCGACTCCGGTACGGACAATGCCGCCGCCACCCGCCATGGACATGGAAGCGGGCGCCACGGCAGACAGGATCTCCTCGTGGTAGTCGGGCTCGCTCTGCGACTTGACGAACTCGACAATCTCGTTGATTTCGTCGTCCGAGACAAAGCAACCCTGGATACGGCGAGGCTTGCCCCAGTCGACCTTGGAGAACAGCATGTCGCCCAAACCGGTGAGCTTTTCGGCACCCATCTGGTCGATGATGACGCGCGAGGCGATGCCCGTGGCGACGTTAAAGGCGATGCGGTTGGTGATGTTAGCCTTGATGAGGCCCGTCACCACGTTTGAGCTCGGGCGCTGCGTGGCCACGATAAGGTGGATACCGGCGGCACGGCCCAGCTGAGCAATACGCACGATCGAGGCCTCGACATCCTTACCGGCGACCATCATCAGGTCCGAGAGCTCGTCAATGATGATGACCAGGTAGGGCATCTTTTGCGGCGGGTTGTCGTAATGCTCAAACTCGCCGGCGGCCTGCTTTTCGTTGTAGGTCGAGATCTTACGCACGTTGAGACGCTCGAAGACCTTCAGGCGACGCTCCATCTCGGACACGGCCCATTGCAGAGCGCTCGCGGCCTGCTTGGGCTCAGTCACTACAGGCACGTAAAGATGCGGCAGACCGTTATAGCCCGCAAGCTCGACGCGCTTGGGGTCGACCATGATCAGGCGAACGTCCTCGGGGAGAGCGCGCATGAGCAAGGTCGTGATGATGGAGTTGATCATGACCGACTTACCGGAACCCGTGGTACCGGCGATCAGCAGGTGGGGCATCTTGGCAAGGTCGGCGACGACCGGCGTACCCTCGGCATCGCGACCAATGGCCAGCTCGAGCGGACCGCCCTTAACATAGGGCAGCACGTCGCCCAGATTGACGTTCTGGCGCTTGCGGTTGGGAATCTCGATGCCCACGAGCGAGGTGCCGGGGATCGGGGCAAAGATACGAACCGACTGGGCGGCGAGCGAAAGCGCAATATCGTCCTCGAGGCTCGAAATCTTGCTCACGCGCTCGCCCTCGCCAGGTTGCAGCTTAAAGGTCGTCACCGTGGGGCCGGCGATCCAGCCGACCACGCGGGCACTGCGGCCAAACTCAAGCAAGGTGGATTGCAGTGACTCAGCGGTCTGCTCCAGCTCCTTATCCGAAGACGCGGCAGAAGCCGACTGCGGGTTGGCATGTAGGATTTCGAGCGGCGGAAGCTTGAGGCCGTCCTCTTCTTCGCCCTCGTTATCTGCGGCGCCGCCGTCCGCTCCCCCATCACGAGCCGCAGCCGATTCGACAGCACTCGTGGCAGGCGCATCGGCAACCTTGGGATGCTTTAAGAAGTCGGGAATCTGAGGTGCGGCCGAAACAGGGTTCACGGCAAACGGCGGCTCGGACTCGTCAACCTTGTCCGGATCGTCCTCCATCGAAAGCTGTCCAGTGACCTGCCCGCGCTTGGCGTGGCGACGCGGCAGCAAGGTTGTCTTGGCGGTCTCGAGCGGAGCCTCGTCGTCCTCGTCGTCACCCTCGGTGAGCTCAATCTCGCTATCGGACCAAGACGGGTCGGGCTCGCTTGTGTTGAGCTTGGGCGCAGCCTTGCCCTTCTTGGCATGGCGGCGCGGCAGCAGCGTGGTCTTGGCGCGCTCGGCTTCAACCGACTCGGATACGTCGACAAATGGGTCATCGTCCTCGTCGTCATCCAAAACCGGGTCGACATCGCCACCCATGACCGTGGTGACCGCGGCGTCAGTCCCCTTCTGGCGCAAAATGCTCAGGTGCGGACGAGCGACGCCGGGAACAGACAGGGCCTCTTCATCGCCCCACGGGCTCGCATTGACATCGGCACGTCGACGCTCGGCAAAATCGGCAGCGCGATCGCGTGCGGAGCGCAAAACGCCACCCACCGAAAAGCCGATAATGACCAAACCAACGACGACAAGCCCCAGCAAGACAACCATGGCGATAGGTTTACCCAGGGCGTTTTGCAAGGCACTTGCGATAAAGGCGCCAATGTAGCCGCCCGACACGGAAAGGTTCTGCGGCGTAAACATAAGGTCGCACGAATCGCTCGTGCCCGGCACCATCAGCGAAAGAATGGAGACGACGGCGATAAAGACCAAGGCGCCGCCCGCAACAGAGCGCACGTTGAGCGGCGAGTCCTCACCCAAAAAGAGCGTGGCGGCAAACAGCAAGATGACGATCGGCAGCACGTAGGCGCCCAGACCAAAGCCCAGGTGGTAAAAACCGGCAACCGCAGCCGTCACGGGCGCTGTTGCCGGAGAGATCACGGCAATGAAGGACGCGATCGCCAAAACGGCGATGACCACACCGGCGATATCGCGATTGGCCGAAGGCTCGACCAAGGGCTCAAAATCGTCGAAGTCTGCCTCATGGCCCTTATTGGCACGAAGATGGGAACCGGCACCCTTAGCAGATGCCGGTTGGTTGTTGGCCTTATTGCCTTTGGCGTTTTGTGCAGATCCGCGCGCCAAACTAAACCTCCATGACGACCGGGATGATCATCGGGCGAGTGCGCGTACGGCTCCAGATAAAGTTGGAGAGCGAGTCGCGCACGGCCTTGCGAATGGCGTCGGAACCGCTGCTGGTAAAGCTGAACTTGCCCTTCTCGATCGTCTTCATGATGGACGCGGAGGCATCCTCGGAGAACTGGTCGTCGATGGCAAACGAAACGCCGCGGCCCGAGAACTCGATGGCCTCGATCTTCTTGTGTTTGAGGGAGACGATGGCAACAGCCGTAACCATACCGTCGTTGGCGAGCTTCTGGCGATCGCGCAGGACGATGGGGTCGGTATCGCCGATGCGCAGACCGTCGACGTAGACGACGCCGGACTCGACGGGCGTGCCGCGCTTGACGATACCACCGCGCATCTCGAGCGTGTCGCCGTTATCGAGGATAAAGATATGATCGTCCTTGATGCCCATCTTGCGGGCCAGCTGGGCATGGGCGCGCAGATGCACGGCCTCACCGTGAACCGGCATAAAGTACGTGGGCTTGGCCATGGCCATCAGGAGCTTGAGCTCCTCCTGGCTACCGTGACCCGAGACGTGGACGAGAGCGCGGTTCTTATCCCACACGTCGCAGCCGAGCTTGGCCAGGCTGTTGACGACCTGCTGGACGGCCTTCTCGTTGCCAGGAACGGGAGTTGCCGAGAGGATAACGGTATCGCCCTCGTGAATGGAGAGCGTCTTGTGCTCGCCATTGGCCATGCGGGACAGCGCCGACAGCGGCTCGCCCTGCGAACCAGTGCACATGACGACGATCTTGTCGTCAGGCAGGTTATCGATATCGAAGGCATCGATGATATCGGCATCATCGATGTTGAGATAACCGAGCTCGCGCGCCACGCGGGTGTTCGTGAGCATGGAGCGACCGGTCACAACGACCTTACGGCCGCACTTGCGGGCGGCATCGCAGATCTGCTGCAAACGATGGATGTGGCTCGAGAACGACGCGACGAACACGCGACCCGGGGCGTTCTTGATGGCGTGCAGCAGGTTGGGACCAACCTCGGCCTCGGACTTGGTAAAGCCGGGAACCGTGGCGTTGGTAGAGTCGGAAAGCAGCAGGTCGATGCCCTGCTTGGCAAAGCGGCTGATAGCGGCATAGTCGGGCGTGACGCCGTCGATGGGCGTCTGGTCAAGCTTAAAGTCACCCGTGTGCATAACGGTGCCCTGATTGGTGCGGATGAACACGCCCAGAGCGCCGGGGATGGAGTGCGTCATCGAGAAGAAGTCGAGCGAGATGCCGCCGAGGTTGACATGGCTGCCGCCCTTGACCTCGCGGAACTTGGGTGCGCGGATGCGGAACTCAGAAAGCTTGCCCTCGATAAAGCCAAGCGTCAGCTTGCTCGAGAAGATGGGCACCTTATTGTTGAGGTCCTGCAGCAGATACGGAAGCGAACCGGTGTGGTCCTCGTGGCCGTGAGTGACGACGATACCGCGGAGCTTCTCCTCGTTCTCCAGAACATAGGTGTAGTCGGGAAGCACCAGATCGATACCAGGCTGGGAGTCATCCGGAAACATGAGGCCGGCGTCGACGAGCACCATGTCGTCGCCGCACTCGAAGACCGTCATGTTCTTGCCGATGCCGTCGAGGCCGCCGAGCGGGATGATCTTCAAGGGAGATGATTTTTTAGCTGCCATAGGTAAGTGTGGTTTCCTTTCTTCGAAACGGGTCTGGAACAACCGACGGGGCGCTTCTGGCAAACCGACCGCCGGGAACGTACAAACATGCATCACAGAGTCGATGCAGTAACCACAGTATGATACCCATTTGCACAACAACAGACCACCCATGCATCAAAGCCCCATCTGAACTGGTCTATCCCGCCGGTCTGGGGCCATCGGGGGCCGGGGCGGGTTAAGTTTGCTGCTCTACAGTCCTGCTCACGACGGAGGCCACATTAAGTGGCCTCCTGTTCGTGCGGAACTCGCGAT
>DAWCEJ010000298.1:0-6580 GCA_052274955.1 Collinsella sp. | reverse complement strand
ATGGGCCGCTACATCATCGGAATCGATCAGTCCACGCAGGGCACCAAGGCGCTGCTGGTGGACGAGGGCGGCCATCTGATTCACCGTGCCGACCGCGCGCATCGCCAGATTATCAACGAGGCCGGCTGGGTGAGCCATGACCCTGCCGAGATCGCGGCCAACGTGCTTGCCGTGGCACGCGCCGTGGTGGAAGAGACCGGGGTCGACCCCGCCGACGTCGCCGGCATTGGCATCTCCAACCAGCGCGAGACCACCGTTGCATGGAACCGCACGACGGGCGAGCCACTGTGCGACGCCGTGGTGTGGCAGTGCGCCCGCGCCCGCGAGCTGTGCGACGAGCTGACCGCGCGCGAGGGTGTGGCCGAGCTGGTGCGCGACACGACGGGTCTGGTGCTCTCGCCCTACTATCCGGCGGGCAAGATGGCCTGGATCCTTGCGAACGTTCCCGCTGCTGCCGAGGCCGCGGCGGCAGGCGAGCTGTGCCTGGGCACCATCGATGCCTGGGTGGTCTGGACGCTCACGGGCGGCGCGGAGTTTCGCTGCGACTGGTCCAATGCCAGCCGCACGCAGCTCTTTGACCTGCGCCGTGGCTGCTGGAGCGAGCCGGTGTGCGAGGCCTTTGGCATCGACGTGGCCTGCCTGCCGCAGGTGACCGATTCCGATGGCCTGTTCGGCATGACGGATCTGGGCGGCTTTTTGCCAGCGCCCGTGCCCATTCACGGCGTGCTGGGCGACAGCCACGCGGCCTTGTTCGCGCAGGGCTGCCACAGCCGCGGTATGGCTAAGGCGACCTATGGCACCGGCAGCTCGGTCATGATGAACGTCGGCGACGAGTTCGTTGCCAGCTCGCACGGGCTTTCGAGCTCGCTCGCATGGCGTATGGACGGCGTGACCGAGTACGTGCTCGAGGGCAACGTGAGCTACGCCGGTGCTGTCAAGACGTGGCTGCGCGACGATCTGGAGCTCATCAACAATCCCGAGGAAGTCACCGACCTGTGCTACGCCGCCAATCCGGCGAGCCGCGTCTACTTTGTGCCGGCGTTTACCGGTTTGGGCGCGCCGCACTGGGCGAGTGACGCCGAGGGCTGCGTCTTTGGCATGACGCGTACCACGGGTCGCGCGGAGTTCGTAAAAGCTGCAGACGAATCGATTGCCTATCAAATCTTTGACGTAATTGACGCAATGGTCGAGGATTCTGGCGCGGCACTTGCCGAGCTTCGCGTTGACGGCGGTCCCACGCGCGACGCGTACCTGATGCAGTTTGAGAGCGACTTGGTTGGCTCGCCCATCCGCATCGCGAGCAATGACGAGATGAGCGGCCTGGGCGCGGCCTGGGCCTGCGGTATTGCGCTGGGCATGTACACGCGCGATGTCGTCGACGTCTACGGCGCCCGCGGCATCGTGGAGCCGTCGATGCCCGCCGACGAGCGAGCCAAAAAGATCGCCGGCTGGCGCCATGCCGTACAATCTACGATTGCGTATACCGCCTAGCATGATTTATCTGGGACGGGGATTAAAAACTCATCGGTCCTCGTCCCAAGTAGCTAATTTGGGACGGGGCTTTTTTGACTGGTATGATTGGTGCGACCATTTCAACCAGCTAAAAGAGTCCCGTCCCAAATTGACTACCGAGAGGATCTGCCATGGAGCGCATCGCGAGCTTTTCTGTCGATCATCTGCTGCTTGAGCCCGGCGTATACGTGAGCCGCATCGACCGCGACCCGGCGACCGGCACCGCCGTCACCACCTTTGACCTGCGCCTGACCACGCCCAACAAAGAGCCGGTCATGAACACGGCCGAGTGCCATACCATCGAGCACCTGGGCGCGACGTTTCTGCGCAATCATGCCGAGTGGTCGAGCCGCATCGTCTACTTTGGTCCCATGGGCTGCCGCACGGGCTTTTACCTCGTCGTTTTTGGCGAGGTGACGAGCGAGGAGATCTTGCCGCTCGTGCGCGAGCTGTTCGAGTTTGTCGCCGACTTTGAGGGCGATGTCCCCGGAGCCGCTCCCGAGGAGTGCGGCAACTACCTGGACCAGAACCTTCCCATGGCAAACTGGCTTGCGCGCCGCTACCTCGACCGAGACCTGGCCGATATCGACGAGAAGCACCTGCACTATCAGCAGGGGTAAGGGTCGCCCCCAGTTTTTTGAACCGTTCACACGGAGATATCGACCGTTTAACTGTTTAGAAGTGTTTATACGAGGTCAATAGCGGTGTTTCGCCTAAAATAGCTCCCAGAGTGATATTCAGGCAAGGCTCCTGAAGCAGCATCTGTCGACATTGATTGTCGGATTCTGCTTCGGGAGCCTTGTTTTGTTTAGGGGGGGGGACACATGGAAATCGTTAAACGAATTAATACCAGCGCTGTCCTCTGTGTCGATGGAAATGGTAGACAGTTAGTTGCTTTTGGACGTGGCCTGGGGTTTAAGAATGTCGGCGACGAAATACCACTCTCGGAGATTCAGCGAACGTTCTATAACGTGAGTTCCCGCTACGTCGCTCTTGTTGACGAAGTTTCAGATGAGCTTCTCGAACTTACTTCGGATGTTATCGATATGTCGACAGGCCTGCTTCCCTATGAAGTGAGCCCCAATTTGCCGTTTATCCTTGCGGACCATATCGCGTATGCAATTAAGCGCAAAGAGCAAAACATCGTTGTCCATATGCCCTTGTCGTTTGATGTTCGCCAACAATATCCTGTCGAATTTAAAATTGGCGAGTATGCGCTTCGGATAATCAGAAAACGCCTTAACGTTAGACTCCCAGCCCACGAGGCAGTCGGAATTGCCATGGCGTTTATCAATAACATGGCCGATTCGGATTCATGCGAACTGGCTGAAGAGCTTAGTGCGGATATCTACGATCGCGTTCTCGAAGAATCCACCGTGGCCGTTGAAAAGCGGCTTGATATCCAGGTTGATCGGGAAGGTTTCGATTACGCGAGATTCGCGACGCATCTCCAGTACCTATTCAATAGGCTGAACTCTGGCGAAAGCATCGTAAGCGACAACCGTAAGATGTACCTTTCGCTCAAAGATGAATATCCGGTGGCATCGATGTGTGCCGACGATATCGCTTCTGTTCTCAGCCGATTGACGGGCCAGGAACTTATAGATGAAGAAAGACTCTATCTCATGATGCACATCAATCGAATTGCATCGAAAGCTAGGTAATTGGTCGGCGAAGGCGCGCGCTTTGCCGATGGTTACATATAAAACTCAACATGGGAGAAATGGTATTTATGGCAGATACAACCAAGCTCGCTGCCGAGATCCTCGAGAAGGTGGGCGGTGCAGAAAACGTTACATTTGTAGCTCACTGCATGACTCGTTTAAGGTTCAATCTTAAGGACGAGAGCATCGTAGACGATGCGAAAGTCAAGGCAATCGATGGCGTAATCGACATTCGCCATTCAGCAGGGCAATACCAGGTGATCGTGGGGCCCAAGGTCGATAAGGTCTACGAAATCGTTGCAAAGGAAACCGGGATTGACACCGGGAAATCCGAAGCCGATGAAGGGGAGACCAAAGGCTTCCTGGGAAAGCTGATGAAGCTCATCAGCGGCATCATGATGCCCGTTCTTCCTGCCTTGATCGCATGCGGAATGATAAATGCCGTCCTGAGCATTTTGACGACGGCGGGCGTCGTTTCTGCCGAGAGCGGAATTTACACCCTGCTGTACGGCATGGGAAATGCCTGCATGTATTTCCTGCCCGTTCTTGTCGGATCGTCTGCGGCCCAGTTCTTTGGAATCGATCGATATATCGGTGCGGTTCTCGGTGCAATCCTGATTTACCCGACGTTCGTTGCTGCGGCCGGAGCAGGCGATGCGCTGGATTTGTTCGGCATGAAGTTCACGATGGTGAGCTATGCCTCTACGGTGTTTCCTGCTATCGTGGCGGCTTGGTTTGCGTCTGTTCTTTATAAGGGGCTGCGCGCGGCTCTTCCCGATGCCGTGGCATTTGCGCTCGTTCCGTTCCTGACGG
This sequence comes from Collinsella sp., assembly GCA_052274955.1. Lineage (GTDB taxonomy): Bacteria > Actinomycetota > Coriobacteriia > Coriobacteriales > Coriobacteriaceae > Collinsella. The sequence goes on along the minus strand of DAWCEJ010000298.1, from coordinate 2,591 downwards.
TTGCTATCGCTGCTCCCATCTCACTTCTTGTGGTCGGCCCTGTTATCCAGCAGGCAAGCTCTTTGCTTGCAACTGCGGTACTGGCGGTCTATCAGTTCAGCCCCATCCTTTGCGGTGTTATCCTCGGACCGATATTCGGCCTCGTTATGATCCCTCTGGGACTCCATTGGGCCCTTATCGTGATTTCTATCAACAATATCATGACCGTCGGTTCCGATCCTATCCTTGGACTTGTCTGCTGCAGCATGGGCGTCGTCGGCGCTTGCCTGGCATTTGCCTTCCGCTCGAAGGATCCGAGTGAGAAGAGCCTTGGATTCAGCTGTGCCATTACGAGCTTGTGCGGAATCACGGAGCCGGCCCTGTACGGCATCATCTTGGAGCACAAGAAGATCGTTATCGCTTCCATGATTTCCGGAGCAATCAGTGCTGTTATCCCGGCTATCTTCAATACCCGCACATTCGTTATGACATCGAGCGGCATTTTTAGCTTCCCCGGTTATATGAATCCTTCTGGCGATATGAACAGCCTCATCGGCGCAATCTTTTGCAATGTCGTTGGTTTTATCCTTACCTTCGTCCTCGTCTACTTCATGTATCGCCCTGATGCAGACACGTCGGCAAAATAGGCAATTATTCGGTATGTAAGCTGCTGAAAACCCCGCGGCAGATTGCATATGGTGGGCTTGCGATTGATCGGCGCGAGCCCACTTCGTTTTTGGAGTGACTAGCTATGACCATTACTGCTGACATGACGTTTGGAGAAATCGCGCTTCTCCCTGAGTTCGCTGGGTTCGGCGAGCACCTCATGCTTTGCCGGCCTTCAACTTGGGAGCGCATGTGGAATAAACCCATCGCGGCCCATTTGAATTCCGACACCAATCCGTATGAAGTTGCTCGCGTTCTGCGCGGATTGAATCGGATCGTTGAACTCGTGGATGACGGAAAGCAGGTTGCCTACGATATTTGGGGCGAAGCCGACTGTATTCGCGATCCGACTCGGCGAAATACAAAGCTATTTTTCTTTCCTGGGCGACCGGGGGCGCCATTTGTCATCGCGATTTCGGGCGGGGGCTATCAAAGCGTTTGTCATCAAATGGAAGGGTTCCCCGTTGCTCCCGAGCTCAACGATGCAGGCTATAACGTGTTCGTGTTGTCATACAGAGTGAGGGTTGAGCCGCTGATGCCGCGTCCGATCGATGACCTTAATCGCGCAGTCCGTTTCGTTCTCGAGAATTCAACGAGATTCGATGTGGCTCAACGCTATGCGGTTATCGGGTTTTCCGCCGGCGCGCATTTGACCGCCGAGTGGGGGACGGATAACAAAGGGTTTGAGGCTTACGGATGCGAGCCGCCCAGGGCTTTGGTTCTGTGCTACGCGCCGATTGACCTTCATGAGTCCGAAGACGCACCAGACCAGAGATTCCTTGATTCGGTATGCGGCGGGGCCGGACGCGATGCGATTGATGAGTTCTGCATTAATCAACATGTGTGGGAGCAGTATCCGCCGACATATCTTTGGCAATGCGCTGACGATGATGTCGTATCGCCCAGTAATCTCGGAAAGATGGTAGCTGCTCTGGATGCGGTCGGGGTGCACCATGAGGAGGTTATGTATCCAGAAGGAGGGCATGCATTGATGAAACCCCATGCACCCGAAACCGACTACTGGTGCTCGCGCGCTGTTGAGTTTCTTAGGGAATATCTCGGCTAAGAAGGAAGCGCATATCGCCTCTTCGAGCGGGTGATTTCGCTGTGCATCGTTTGCGGTATTGATCGCTTCAGTAGACGAATAATGTTCTAGAATGTTCATACCGTCACATAAACGAACAGGAGTGAACATGCATATCTACTCTGTTAACGATCCCGAGTTTAAACCCTACGGCCGTGTGTGGGACGACGTCCCGTCGGCCCTGACCGCCCCGCTCACCGAGGCGCTCGCCGCCACGCCCATCCCCGACGGCAGCAAGTACGTGGCCTCCGCGCCCGAGTTGGAGCAGGTCGAGGGCACCGACACGCTCGGTCTGCTCATGTACGGCGGCCGTCCCTTCCAGCTGGGCTGGTGCAACGGCCACAACACGAAGCTCAACTGCCTGGAGTATCACCGCGCCAGCGAGTTCAACCTGGGCGCCCGCGACTTTATCCTGCTGCTGGCCAAGCGCGAGCAGATCGTCGACGGCAAGCTCGACACCGCGCAGGTCAAGGCCTTCCGCGCACCCGCCGGCACGCTCGTCGAGGTCTATGCCACGACGCTCCACTACACGCCGTGCATGGTCGACGACGGCGGCTTCCAGGTGATGATCGCGCTGCCCGCCGGCACCAACGGCCCGCGTCCCGAGGCCGCAGCCGACATGCCCGCCGCCGGTGACAGCTACTGCTACTGGAAGGCCGACAAGTGGGTTCTCTGCCACGCCGACAGCCCCAAGGCAGCTGAGGGCGGCTACGTGGGCCTCACCGGCAAAAACCTCGACATCACCTGCGACTAACCCAACTAACTTGCGGTGAAATACGGATTGGTTGGCCCCGCAGGCCGCAAACAGTCCGTATTTCACCGCAACTGATAAAACCACCACGAAGGGGACAGGCACCTTTGT
>DAWCEJ010000297.1:0-2355 GCA_052274955.1 Collinsella sp. | reverse complement strand
TTCCTTGGTAAGGCTCGCCGCGTCAACCAGCTCGCCTTTAAAGGTTAAGCCAATGTAAGCGAGCTCGATGTTGCGGCGTATCTGCTCATCGTTTCGCAATGATGTTTCTGGCATTTCTGCTTCCTTTCAGTTGTGTCCCAACTACACTGATCTTGATCGGCTGATCGCCATCAACCAGATACAAATAACAGGGGGCTATCAAGACGTATACAAATCGTGATTTGATCAGTTGCCCAAGATCATACAATCTAAACGCAACCGGAAAGCTCTGCCTTAATCAACAAGCGTTGCGACCGAGCAAGCATCAACTGACTTGGACTTAGTACCCTTCTCGGTCCAACCATTCGATCATCACGCGGCTGACAAGAAGGTTCATGCTGACATCTTCATCGCGTGCCACATCGCGAATGCGCTTGTGGAGCTCAGGGGATACGCTGAGGTTGATCTTACGATCGTTGCCACGGGAGCGACGTTTAGTGTAGCCGCCTGGCAATTTCACGACCTCTCCAACGCCCTTCTCTGTGCTTTCCGTTTTCTTCTTCATGGATGCTTTCGCAACCGACTCGTTGGCACCGGTATTCATCTCAAACTCGGTATTGCTCTTACGCGTCTTAGCCATTTTTAGTTCTCCTCCTGATTGAGATATTCATCGATAAACGCCTTGAAATCTTCAGCGGCCGTGCATTCCGGATCGTAATCCCAAAGAGAGATGTGGGCACTCTGTGCCTGACGAACGGAAACGCACTTGCGGATACGTGTTTCGAAAACCTTTGTGTCCGCATTCTCGGCAACCTCGGGAAGCTGCTCATCAAGCGAGCGCTCCAAGCGACCACGTGCATCGTAAGTGTTGATCAAGATGCCAGCGATGGTCACATTGGGATTCAAACGCTTGTTTTTGCGAATCGCCTCGCATGCTTGGTAAACTTTCCCGAAGCCGTCAACTGATGCCGTGTCTGGAACCACCACCACAATCACATCGTCTGCCGCGACAATTGCGTTGCGGGTCACAATGCCAAGCGACGGAGGGCAATCGATAACACAGTAATCGTAGTTACCCTCAACTCCCTCAAGGGCATCTGCCAGCATCGTAAGCGGAGTATCAAGCTTGGACATCTCAACTTCCGCATCGGCTACCAACGTGTCGCCGGGAATGATGTCGCCATGCTCATAGTGCTGGATGCCATCGGCGGCGGTGTACTCGAAGGATGTAAGCAAATCATAGACGGTTACCGCATCCTCGATCTTCGCACCAGCCTGACGGGTTGCATTGGTTTGCTGGTCGAGATCGACAAGCAATGTGCGGTAACCTTTGGCATTCAGGCCTTCCGCCAATGCCATTGAGGCGGCAGTTTTGCCGACTCCTCCCTTATGGTTGCAAATCGCAATAGTCTTCATGACTGTTTCCTTTCTTTTCTTAACCCTCGAACATGTATCTCATCCGAATGTCAGCATTCTTCGCTGCCACACAGAACACGCCAGACAGCACCGTCATCGCCTCGATGGCAACAACGAGATCCGCAATGGTGATGGCGCTCAAATGAAGAAAGCAGCCGATGCCAACGGCGATAGCCGAGCTCGGAATTCCGAAAACGAGCCATGTAATCAAGAAGCTAAAACCTCGCATAACAGGTATCTCCTTTCCGCTGTAGCTTTATTGTAGCACAACCCTACGCCCCAACAACGGCACAACCCTGCAACACAGTAAAAAATTTTGTGTGCTCTGCTCAGGCCTGCATATCGGGTATCATGATCGTGTTGAGAGGGCCCACCTTTCTTTTCGCCGGGAATGGTGACCTGGCTTTTCTCGGGCTCTCTCAATATCTATTACGATTAAAGCCCTGTATCTGCAAAACACCATTTGCAGATACAGGGCTTTTACCTTGCCGCCCCGCTTTCATAGCAATGAAAAAGGCACCTACTTTCGCAAGTGCCTCAACTGATGCCGTTAATCATCGTAATGTCCTTTACATGAGACGATCTCAAGTACCCCGTCTTTTACCCGGTACACAAGTCGGTTCGCGTCATCAATCCTCCTCGACCAGAAGCCGCTTAGATTCCCTCTCAACGGTTCTGGCTTTCCGATGCCATCGAAGCCGTTTCCACGCTCAATATCCTTTACCAAAGCATTGATGCGCTTCAATGTCTTCTTATCCTCACGTTGCCACGAAACGTAATCATCCCATGCCTCGTCAAACCATACCTTCCTCATCTAATCGTCCTCCAACAGCTCATGCTCCACGCCTTTGCCGGCATCAAGGGCTTCGATCCCTCTCTTTATGTGCCTCATGTTGCTGTCCGAATAGAACGGATCAGCGTTAAGCTCAAACGGGATACGATCTGTCTCTTATACACATC